>JAFOYS010000019.1 GCA_017391435.1 Alistipes sp.
ATGTACAGTGTGTACACGCTCAGACTTTGTAGAGTACTCGTTGATAATCTCATCCTTCTTCTGAGCCTTCTCTTCAAGACTTAACTCGCCGTTTGCCTCGAGCTCTGCAATCTCTGCGCCGATATCTGGAAGGACGAAGAATCCATCCTCCTTGAAGTAGCGAGACAGTACCTCGTGACCCTTATCTGTAAGCTCAACGGTGTTCATCTTCTCGTCAATGACAAAGAAGAGCTCGTCTGTAATCTCTGGCATACGACGGTTGTTGTCTGCCATATAGATATTCTCGGTCTTCTGCATCTGCACCTTGATGCCCTGCTCAGAGAGGAACTTAATCAGCGCCTTATACTTTGGAAGACCCTTGTATGCACGGTAGGTCAGCAGACCACACTCCTCCATCTTACCCTCAGCGGCAAGTGAACGAGCCTCAGCAAGCAGCGAGGTTACAAAGTCACGCTGCAGACCATAGAGATACTGAATAGATGGGCAGTACTGCTCAAAGAGCTGATCCTCACCCTTTGGTACAGGACCAGAGATAATAAGCGGAGTACGCGCATCGTCAATAAGCACTGAGTCAACCTCATCCACAATAGCATAGTTGTGCTTGCGCTGTACAAGGTCGGCAGGTGCTGAGGCCATATTGTCACGAAGGTAGTCAAAACCGTACTCGTTGTTAGTACCGAAAGTAATGTCGGCCATATATGCCTTGCGACGAGCAGCAGAGTTTGGCTGGTGCAGGTCAATACAGTCTACAGACAGACCGTGGAACTGATAAAGAGGACCCATCCACTCAGCATCTCGGCGAGCAAGATAGTCGTTTACAGTAACCATATGAACACCCTTGCCTGGTAGAGCATTGAGGAACACAGGAAGTGTCGCTACCAGAGTCTTACCCTCACCGGTTGCCATCTCGGCAATCTTTCCGAGGTGGAGAACAACACCACCAAAGAGCTGAACATCGTAGTGTACCATATCCCACTTGATGTCATTACCGCCAGCGGTCCAACGGGTAGAGTAGATAGCCTTGCCATCCTCAATAGTGATAAAATCCTTCTCAGCAGCAAGATCGCGATCAAAGTCGTTTGCTGTAACAATAACAGTCTCGTTCTCTGCAAAACGGCGAGCAGTATCCTTCATAATGGCAAAGGCCTCTGGAAGAATCTGCTTGAGGATATCCTGAATCTTCACCTTAACAATGTTCTCGGTAGTCTCAATATCCTTTGCAATCTTCTCCTTCTCTGCAACAGAGATAGCAGGATTCTCTAACTTAACCTTCTGCTGAGCAATGTGAGCCTCGTCTGATGCAATATACTCTGCAATCTGACGACGCAGTGCAGCGGTGCGCTCGCGGAGCTCGTCGTTTGTTAGTTCCTTGATTTTAGGATATATCTCCTTGATTTTGAGCAAGTAAGGCTCAACCTCCTTGCGGTCCTTGTCGGCTTTGCTGCCGAAGAAAAATTTGATAATACTTGATAAAATATCCATAGTCTAAAAGTTTTTACATATACAATGCGCGCAAAGATAGTAAAATTTTTTTAGAATTGAAAGATTTTCAAGTATTTATATAGGTATGTAATATGATTTTTTGTCTGTAACGGCTACAAAAATTCCTCAATAGGGCAACTGCTGCACAATCCTTTGTTGCAGTATTCGGTAATAATCTGTATAATAGCCTGGCTCTCAATAGCGTTTTTAGGTGTAATGCCGAGGTGATTCCACTGCCTTGTATACCTGTTATCCTCTGCCGGAAGGGTGGCAAATAGCTGTAAAGCATTTAGCTCAAGAGCCTGCTGACCAATATTATCCGAGTATGCAACCTGCATAGGTACAACAAGGTTTATACCCAAAATATGGCTCTTACTCTTGCCAATACGCTTTGGTATATCGGCAGAGTTTTGGGCGGGAATAAAGTGTGTTGACCAGTACTCTGTAGCCTCGGTGCAGAAGAGCTCCTCTACATCTTTTGTAGTGCGACAGTTTACTATGCGGTTGACAATAAACTCCTTGTGATGTAGTAGAGATGCGATTTGAGCCAATCGGAGTACAGGGTGGTTGTATGGTCTTACCCTTGAAAAATCCCAGTCTGTGGCTCGCATTGGTTGCAGATTGTACTTTGTTGCAAGATGGTTCCACTGCTCTTTAAGGCTTAGGATGTAGTCATCCTCAGGATACCGAAAAAGCAACCCTGAACCACCTAAAAGCAGAGCCTCTATTGAGAGTATTGAACTATGCTCACGAAGTATGTATCTATATGGAACAGTGAGAGATAGACGCTGATATGCAACCTTGTTTGCTCCAACATCCATCATTCGGAACAGAATCTGATAACAGGTTTGATTCCAATCCTTCTGAGTCTGTTCGTAGATGTCGTATATATCTTTAACTTTGCGCGCAAGTCTTCTCTTGGCACTATGTGCAAAGAGCTCTTGCAGTTGTTCAGAAGTTGCACCTGCGAGTAGAGTACTACAACAGAGGTGTTCCATAGTCGTAGATTAAAATAGGTTCAACTCTAATAGAGCCTCTTCGCTCATCATACTCCTATCCCAAGCTGGCTCAAAGACAAGTATAACATTGACCTTGCTCACACCCTTGACCTTTGCCACCTGTATGTTCACATCTTCAACCAGCATATCTGCCATAGGGCAGTTTGGCGCAGTGAGTGTCATCTGTATTGTCACTTCGCCATTTGGGTTGTAATCAATGTCGTAGATAAGTCCCAGATCGTAGATGTTGACGGGTATTTCTGGGTCGTATATATTCTTGAGTGTCAGGACAATATCCTTTTCTACCTCTAAAATTTCTGCTGGTGTCATATCTTACATTTTTGAAGCAAAAGCAATGGCAAATAGCCTCATCTGTTTGATTGTCGCAACTACGCCATTTCCTCGTGTCGGAGAGAGATTCTCTTGAAGACCTATAGCATCTATAAAGTAGAGGTCAAGGTCTACAATCTGCTGCGGAGTTCTACCCTCCATTGCGCGTATAAGCAGCGCGAGAATACCCTTTACAATAATAGCATCGCTATCTGCAGTATAGTATACCTTTCCATCCTCAATGTGAGCATCTACCCAAACGCGTGATTGGCAGCCCTCAATAATATACTGCTCGGTCTTGTGTGCAGGGTCTATTACGGGCAGATTGTCGCTAAGTGAGATAAGGTAGTCGTACTTATCCAACCAGTCGTTAAACATTGAGAACTCCTCAATAATCTGATCTTGAACTTTGTCAGTCATATATCTGTTCTTTATCTATTTATCAACTCATAAATTACCTCTCCATCGGCGCAGTCAGGCTTGCTTATGCCCAAAAGAGTAGCTGTAGTTACGGCAATGGCCGTAGTGCTAACTTTACGGTCTATCTTGCCGTTCTTACACCCAGCACCGTAGAAAATCAGAGGTATGTGCCTATCGTAGTTATACGGAGATCCGCTCTGAGCAACCTTCTCAGCGTCATACTCGCTGTAGTGAGGCTGGAGGCAGTAGAGTATATCACCTGAGCGTCGCGGATAGTATCCATTTTGCATCAATCTGAGGTTCTGATTGCTCATTGCTCCTCCTTGAAGTGCAGTAGCTGTAGCAGCGTTAGCCATACCACGGAACTGAAGGGCAAAGGTAGCTGCCTCGTTCTGCACTTGCGCTATTGACAACTTCTTGGAGTATACCAGATCTCGGTTTAGGTATATTGCACCATCTTGACAGCTGAGCACCCAACTTCCCTGACCATATTGCGCGCTCAGAAATGCGTTTAGAATAACCTCTGCTTGGCGAGTGTTGAAGCTACTTTGCTCACTGCTTGGGTTGTTTCTGCCCATTCCGTGGTCAGATG
>JAFOYS010000230.1 GCA_017391435.1 Alistipes sp.
ACATACGATATCCATTTGGAGTGTACCAATCATACCAGCAGCCGCTTGAACTATAGACTGTAGCAAGCGAAAACAGACTAATAAGCAAATATTTTAGCGATTTCATCGTCATCATAGTTTTTGAGTTGTGAATTATCTAAGTGGTATATAATAGAGCCTCTGTCAGGCTTGCCAACAACAGACTCAACAAGTCTCTTAACCTTGAGAATATCCTCTGCTGTTGGTCTCTCTTTACGAATGGTCTCATCCTTTGCAACCACACTCTCATTTTCAGAGACTATAGCCTGAAATTTACCATCCTTAAACTTAACGCCCCAACCAAAAGCTGGGTATGCATAGTCCAAAGGATATGGGAATTCTACCCTCTTGACATATGGTTTGACAGTAACAATATCAAGTATAGAGTTGCGCGTTTTAGGATTCTTAAGTGCGCCCGTATTGTAGAGCATAAGCACTGCACGATCTACCTTTGGCACATCCCCCGCAAGCTGATGCAGTCGCAGTGTAATGCTCAAATCTATATCTCTTTTATCAAGAATATTAGAGGCCTTGCTACATAGCTGAACATAGGACTTTATTGTAGACTCTGTCCAATCGCAGTCAAACTGAATCTCGTGAATAGCTCCAAGATTGTTGTAGTTACACATCGCGACGATTCGCTCAACGATTAGCTCTGCATACTCCGCCTCGCGATTTACCATACTCTTGAGCGCTTCAATGGTAATGTAGACCACCGGCACAATCTCCACGCCCTCTGGCACTATGGAGACAAACTGCGTTGTCGCAATAGGCACAGGTTCAAGTGCACTTGAGACAAAGCTATGTTCTACTGCGATATCAAACATCTTGGTATAGATGCGGCTAATATTGTGTCGCTTGATAAAATCAAGTTCCAAACTATCCAACTCGAAGGTTGACTTCCAATGATAGATGCTGTTTTCTGCCACCTTCTGCTCTGCAGTAGCTGGCTTGGCCTCATTTTTAGGCCTGTTATTTCCGCAATGGGTGCACAAAGCAGCCAATGTGACCACTGCACAAAGTTTAAAAAGTTTTCTCATATTTAAGTGTGATAAATTTTGGTCTACAAAGGTAGTAAAATTTCATTAGAATATCAAGGCTATTGACAAAAAAATTATTACCTTTGTTACTATGAAAATAGCACTTATTCAGAGCGATATTATCTGGTGCGACCAGAGCACAAACATCAGGCGAGCCGAGCAGTTGATTGCCTCAGCAGAGATAGCTGACCTCTACATTCTACCAGAGATGTGGAGTAGCGGTTTTGTTATTGAGGCTCAGGATGTTGCACAGACAGAGGAGCACTGCGAGGCACTACAGTGGATGGTAACCACAGCCGCCACAAGAGGCTGTGCAATAAGCGGCTCATTAGTCATCAGCCAAGATGGTAAGTACTACAACCGTCACTACTTTGTCACCCCCGAGGGTATAGTAGCAAGGTACGACAAGCGACACCTTTTCCGTCTGGGTGGAGAGACCAAGCGTTTTACGGCTGGCCAAGACCGCGTGGTTGTAGAGTGGCAGGGTGTTAAATTTCTGCTACAGACCTGCTATGATATTCGTTTTCCAGTCTTCTCGCGCAACAGAGTCTGTGGCAAGAGCTACGATTATGACGCAATAATCTATGTAGCCAACTTCCCTACTGCCAGAGAGATTGCGTGGCGCACACTTACAGCAGCCAGAGCAATAGAGAACGAGGCCTTTGTAGTGGCTGTAAACCGTACGGGAGTAGACCCATACTGTAACTACTCAGGAGGCTCTGTTCTCTGGGATAGTTTTGGGCAAGTTGTTGCCCAGTGCGGCGATAAGGAGGAGATTGTTGTAGCTGAGCTTGACATAGATGAACTCTACTCTCGACGCAGGCGATTTCCGACACTAAGCGATGGCGATTTGTACAATATTGAATAATTTGCTATCTTTGCGCACAGAGTATAATATTTGCAATATAAAAAACTTAAAGAAATGAAAAAAATTGTAACCGCTATGGGACTTATTGCCCTTGCTCTGACATCTTGCACAGAGCAGCCAAAGGAGGCGGCTTGGATTGTTGACAAGTTTGATGACATCAAGGTTATCCGCTATGAGGTACCTGAGTTTGAGAACCTTCCGCTCAACGAGAAGCTGCTTGTTTACTACCTTGCCGAGTCGGCAAAGTGTGGTCGTGACATTATGTTTGACCAGAACTTCAAGTACAACCTTACTATCCGCCGCGCATTGGAGCAGATCTACACCAGCTATGAGGGTGACAAAACATCTGCAGACTTTGTAGCTATGGAGAAGTACCTTAAGAAGGTGTGGTTTGCTAACGGTATCCACCACCACTACTCTAACGACAAGTTCGCTGCTGAGTTCTCTCGCGAGTGGTTTGCAGAGCAGCTCAAGGGCGTTGACACAGGAGTTGTATCGCACGAGGAGATTCTGGAGATTATCTTCAACCCGAACCTCTACGCATCTCGTCTCAACCAGACTGCTGGTGTAGATATGATTGCTGAGTCTGCTGGCAACTACTACGAGGGGCTTACTCAGGCTGAGGTAGAGAAGTTCTACAACAAGATGATTGATCCAAAGGATCCACGCCCTATCTCTTATGGTCTTAACTCAAAGCTTGTTAAGAAGAACGGCAAGATCTACGAGCAGGTGTATAAGGTTGGTGGTATGTACACCGAGGCCCTTACACAGGTTGTATACTGGCTTGAGAAGGCTGAGGCTGTTGCTGAGGAGCCACTAAAGACCACTATCGGTCTGCTTATTAAGTACTACCGCAGTGGTGATCTTCGCGACTTTGACGCCTTTAACATCTCTTGGGTACAGGATACACAGTCAAATGTTGACTTTGTAAACGGTTTTACAGAGACCTATGGCGATCCACTTGGCTTCAAGGCCTCTTGGGAGAGCGTTGTAAACTTTATTGACAAGGCTGCTTGCGCTCGTACAAAGACTATCTCTGAGAATGCACAGTGGTTTGAGGATCACTCGCCAATCAACCCTGCATACCGTAAGCCTGTTGTTAAGGGTGTCTCTGCAAAGGTTATCACCGTGGCTATGCTCGGCGGTGACTGCTACCCTGCAACACCTATCGGCATTAACCTTCCAAATGCTGACTGGATTCGCAAGGAGTACGGCTCAAAGTCTGTAACTATTGACAATATCACCTACGCATATAAGAAGGCTGCTCAGGGCAACGGTTTTGCTGAGGAGTTTGTTCTTCGCGCAGAGGATCGTGAGCGTATGGAGAAGTGGGGTAAGCTCTCTGACGACCTTCACACAGACCTCCACGAGTGTCTTGGCCACGGCTCTGGTCAGCTCGCTCCAGGTACTACTGGCACAGAGCTCGGCTCATACTCTTCAACCCTTGAGGAGACCCGTGCAGACCTCTTTGCACTCTACTACTTGGGCGATGAGAAGCTCGTAGAGATTGGTCTTATTCCAACTCTTGATGTTGCAAAGGCTCAGTATGCATCTTACATTATGAACGGTATGATGACTCAGCTCTCACGCATTGAGCTTGGTAAGAATGTCGAGGAGTCTCATATGCGTAACCGCAAGATGATTGCAGAGTGGTGCTACGAGATGGGTAAGGAGAACAATGTTATTGAGTGGATTGAGAAGGATGGCAAGAAGTACATCGTTGTAAACGACTTTGACGCCCTTCGTAAGCTCTTTGGCGATATGCTCTACGAGGTACAGCGTATCAAGAGCGAGGGCGACTACGAGGCTGGTAAGGCTCTTGTTGAGAACTACGGTGTAACCGTTGAGCCAGAGTTCCACAAGCAGGTTCGCGAGCGCTACTACGCACTTGGCATTGAGCCTTATGGTGGTTTCGTAAACCCAGAGTACTCAATCGTTGAGAAGGATGGTCAGGTAGTAGATGTAGTGGTTTCTTACCCTGCAAACTACACCGAGCAGCACCTCCACTACTCTAAGGATTACTCATTCCTGCCATCAATCAACTAATTGCTTTTGGCTTTTAGCCGTTAGCTATTGGCTTAAGGTATCCGCAAGTCTGCGGATACCTTTTTTTTTAATTGTACAGCAAATTAGAAAATATCTAATAGCCAAAAAAGTGGGTAAAAAAATAGTTGAATAATAAGATAGTAACTTTACATTAGAGTAATATAGTTATTGAATGCATCGTGCAAAAACACCCTAGCCAATGGCTAATGGCCAACAGCTAATAGCCAAAAAAGTAGATGAGCAAATTTGCTCATCTACTATTTTAATGTCTTATAACTCAATATATGCCAGCAGATTGCTACGGCGAGCAGCGCCATAAGGATTTGAGCCCAGAGGTGCTTGTCTACAACGGCAAAGATGCAGTAGCCGATAGTAAGGCATACAAGCGTGGTGGCATAGATTTTGACTCGGAGGGGTATTGCGCGGTGCTTTTGGAAGTTTTGGATAT
>JAFOYS010000231.1 GCA_017391435.1 Alistipes sp.
ACAAAGGCCTTTGCCACCTCGCCGCACAAGTGGTTTATAGAGCAACGACTGCAACTTGCCAAGACGCTACTCTATACAAGCGACAAGACCGTCTCGGAGATTGGCAACCACTGCACATTTACAAATACATCTCACTTTATCAGACTCTTTAAGCAGAGATTTAACATTACACCCTATGCCCTGAAAAGGCAGATACAGAAGCAGAAGTAATCAAATAGAAAAGCCTCCGGAATTTTGGAGGCTTTAGTTTTCTATCTGAGTCGTGTAGAGATTAGCGACATAAACTCCTCACGAGTGCGATGGTCCGATAGGAAGATGCCTGTAAAGGCCGATGTTGTTGTTGCTGAGTCCTGCTTCTCAACACCGCGCATCTGCATACAGGTGTGGGATGCCTCAATAACTACCGCCACGCCAAGAGGGTTGAGTGCCTCCTGTATAGAGTCACGAATCTGGACTGTGAGTCGCTCCTGCACCTGCAGTCTACGGGCAAAGCACTCTACTACTCGTGCAATCTTGCTCAGACCTGTAATCTTACCATTAGGAATGTAGGCCACGTGCGCCTTGCCGATAAAAGGAAGCATATGGTGCTCGCAGACTGAGAAGATCTCAATATCCTTTACAAGTACCATTTGGCGGTACTCCTCGTTGAACATTGCCGAGCGAATAATCTCTATCGGATCCTCGTTATATCCCTTTGTAAGAAACGACCAAGCCTTTGCCACGCGCATAGGGGTCTTAACAAGTCCCTCGCGCTCTGGATCCTCACCAAGAAGCTTCAGCACCTCGGAGTAGTGGTAGGCGAGCTTTTCAAGAGTCTGCTCGTCGTATCTATCTTCTCTCTTATAATTCTCCATAATCTATCTAATATCCACCTTTAAAAAGTCAACAAGTTTAGCCACGGCGCGACCACGATGCGAGATTGCATTTTTAGCCTCGGCCGACATCTGCGCAAAGGTAATAATTTCTCCCGAAGGTACAAAAAGTGGGTCGTAGCCAAAGCCCTCGCTTCCCGACTCACTTGTGGCTATTGTTCCCTCTACGCGACCCTCAAAGGTGTACTCCACGCCGTCAAGAATAAGTGCAATAACTGTTCTAAAGCGAGCTGTGCGATCTACTACACCCTCCAGATTTTTGAGTAACAGTCGGTTGTTTGCTGCAAAGTCGTGCCCATCTGTAGCATAGCGAGCAGAGTGCACTCCAGGCGCACCATTTAGAGCATCTACCTCAAGGCCTGTATCATCTGCAAAGCAGTCAAGACCGGTCTTTTTGTAGACATAGCGGGCCTTCTGCAGAGCATTCCCCTCAAGGGTCTCGGCAGTCTCAGGGATATCCTCCGTAATACCGCACTCTCGGAGAGTCACTAACTCAAAGGCATCACCCAGCAGGGCCTGCACCTCGCCAAGTTTATGGGCATTATTTGTAGCAAAAATCAGTTTTCTCATATCTATTCGTAATATACTTGCTTCTCTTCTATAATGGCAGTAGTTGTCTCTTCGGTGTTTAAAACAAGGTCTTTATACTTGATATCTACCACTCCGCGCTCCAACCTGCTACAGTTCAAAACCTCAGCAGGCGCACTGCTTTGAATAGTAAAATCTAATGTATAGCCCGATCCTTTTAAAGAGCACAAACCCGATATGTTGGACACTACTGCAAGCTTCTCTATAGAGACATTGTGCTTAAAATCAAAGTGGTATGTCACCTTGTCCCTCTCTCCATAACTATAGAGAGGTTTGGCATCTACCTTCTCAATATAGAAACCACCGTCAGAGTCAGCCCTTGTTGCATACTGAGCCGACAACTGATTGTACCTACCAAGTGTGGTAAGCTCCCAGACTACACCTTCAGAGAGCTTTTTGCCGTCAGTTTTGAGTTTGTAACTGTTGTATATAACACCGTCTCTATTTACCATCTGGAACAGCAGTCCATCCTCAATCTCGGTGATATAATAATCTTTAAACAGTACAGTATTTGCAAGACGCATTGCCGATTCATCTTTGCTCATATGTATCTCAGCGTAGATTGCAAATGAGGATAGTAGATTAACCTCACTCAAAACCGAAGAGGCTCTGTTGTATAGTAGTCGGTCTACCTCATTCTTATCAGGGCGATGTCCGTCAGATATTTTACAAGCAGTAAGGGACAAAAGAACCACAAGCACTATAATATACCTCTTCATACTCTACCTCCTCTTTTTTGAATCAAAACGATAACCAATACCAACTCTTCCGCAACCACCTGTGCCAGTGAGTGAGCCAAGCTCCACAAAACCGAAGAGTTTACGGCCGAAAGTACATCCAATAAGTGTGAAATCTGCCCAAGGAAGCAACATACCACTACTTCCCGTAGCAAGACCCACAGAGACCGTTGAGTATAGTTGCACCTTCTCGCGGTAGAGATATACAAAGCGGAAAGAGGGCATAACACTCACCATAAAGCCTGTTTCGCGGCTCTCAAGTGAATTATCCTCTACGTAGCGTGTAGGATTTGTTAAAAAGGAAAAATTGACCGTAGCACCGCACTGCAACCAACGGCGAGAGTGATATGCGTAGCTCAGTGAGTAGATACCAGTAAAGTAAGTGCCTGCATCGTAGGTCTTTGCATCAAGAACCTCCTCTCGGAAATTTTTGTAATAGTAATCATCTGCATAAGTGGTTACAAAGAGTCCCAAACCTAACGATGGGCTTCCAATGCCAATACGAAGGTCGTGCTGATCAACCCTCTTTGGTTTCACACGGGTGACCTTGACGGTGTTAGATTCACTGTCAAACTCCACCGTGCGACTCTGCGCCGTTATTACACCAGTAACAAGTAGCGCACAGATTAGTAGTGTAATTCGTTTCATAAGTTAATATTTTATCAGGCAAAAGCCTCTGTTGCTATTTAGCAATCTCAAGCAACTCTACATTGTAGTCGGCCACACACTTGTCGATAATAGCCTTTACTACTGCATCAATCTCTGAGCCCTCTGTATAGTCGGCAGGGCAGACGTGGTTGACGCGGTTGTCACGGATAAGGGTGTTCATCTCGCTGCGCTTTGCCTTGTCCTTAGGGTTGTATACGGCAACAGAGTGACCACCGAAGTTCTTCACAAGGCGCATACAAGGGATATCTGTGGTTCCGTCGCCTACATATATCATACGCGAGAATGGTACAGGGCGGCTCTTCTCCTCCATATACCTATTTACCTGCTTTGTGTCGTATACAGACTCAACACCCTTGTTGATTTTGAAGATAAACTGGGTCTTATTTGTGTAGTTCACAGCAACGGCAGGCCAGTATGCAATACCATCTACATTGTAGAGGAACGAACAGGCATAAATCTTCTGGAACTTGTCGGCAATAGCTGTTCCCTCAATCATCTCCTTGAGTCCAGACGAGTTTATGTAGTGCAGAATCTTTACGCCAGCCTGCTCTCCATAGCTATTTATGCGGTCAAACCACTCCAACACACCCGGATAGAGCTCAATGCCGCGACCACACTCCTGAAAGGCCTCACGACGAAGCGAGATACCCTTAGCCTGTGCTGCGTGAATCATTAGCGCCATATATGTGAGAATCTGGTCGGCATCCTGCTTCTCGGCCAGCTCGTTGGCCTCACTCCAAAACTCCTTGTTGCTCTTACCTACGGCTGGAATAAAGTTGTACTCCTGCATATTTCCTGCCGACAGAGTGCCGTCAAAATCGTAGATAAGCGCGATTGTAAATTTATAACTATTCTTCTCCATACTACAAAGTTAGTAAAAAAATACGAAATTGCAAATTTAGATAGATTATGCCCCTTTCAGTCAATGCACAGACAAAAAGACCCCAAAGGCATCTGCTCTTGGGGTCTAAGGGGTTTTGTCGGTTATTTTGTCTCATCCTTGCGCGGGCGACCACGGCGACGAGGCGCTACATCTGTTGTAGGCTTGTCTGCCTTGCTCTTGTGTCGCGAGTGCTCAAGGTTTTTCTTTACATCCTCAATGGTGGTTACAATGCCCAAGTGGCTACGGCGGCGCAGTGCTCGTGGAGTATCTCCCAAGAACTTGCGGCAGAAGAGCGAGAAGTGACCGTGGCTTGTAAATCCATACTTCTTTATGATGCTCTTGATAGGAATAGAGGTGTCGTTCAGTAGTGCACTAATCTCAACGGCACGATTCTGCTGCATCCACACATAAGGTGTCTGGTCAAAGTGCTGACTAAAGAGGAGCTTGAAGTGCGATAAGCTGTGTCCACACATCCTTGCCAGAGCCTCAACATTGCGAGCATTCGGAGCGTTGTTCTCTACAAGTGTGCGGAACGACATATTGTTGTTAAACATACTGTAGAATGTACGCAAAAATACCTCGCGAGAGTAGAAGTGGCGGAAGATTACAAACATCTCCTCAATCTTTGCACGGTGCATAGCCATACAATCTACCCCGTGCTCAAGGAAGAATACTACCGACTCGGCAAAGCCCGCAAAGATATTCACCATAGGCACGGCAGCAAACTTATAACTTATCTTTGAGATCTCCGTAGCTATAGAGCGATATGTATCGCCCTCAGCGGTTAGAGTGCCTGTGACAAAGCGGGCAATAAGCAGAGAACAATCCTCATTGGCTACAATAGTATAGGCGTGTGCGCGTGATAGGAATAGTATGTGCGACTCTCGTACTGAATAGTCAGTCCTCTCCACAGAAGAGATAGTAAAGCGACCGCTTAGAATGAAGAGCAGACGATTAGCATCATCAGTCTCAATAACCATCGTCTCGCCGGCTTTAATGGAGCTCAAATAAAATCCCGGCTCGGGCAATACTGAATTAGACGAGCAGGAAGTGGAACATAAATTGTTCGTCATTTTCATAAAAATAGGTTTTTTTGTGGTTCTGAAAATCGCAGTCTTACAGCGCGCACCACTTAAGAACTACCGTTTTCTAACACGAAATTACAAACAAATTTTCATAAAAACAAAAACATAAATAAAAAAAATGCAACACCTTTGTCATAAAGTGCTGCAAAACAGATAGAAAAACATTCTGAAAAATGAATATTCCACCATAAATTAGATATTTATATACAGTTATCTGTTCTTGTTTTAACCTGATTTTCTGAATTTTTATCCCGCGAGAAGTGGTTTTTTAGTAGGGCAGATGGAGTGTTTTTTTGTCGTTAATTTTCAATTTTTCCAGAAAAAGCCTATCTTTGTTATCAAAATGGGAATAGCATATGGAGATAGTTAACATCCAGCGAGACCTTATGGGCGTGCCTTTTGCGAGTAATAATGATTTGGGCATTAAGGTTGCACTCTTTGATAGTGGTATTTCGGCAGAGCTACCTACGGCAGATGCTGGGGCGGGCTTTGTCATTATCTGCCATACGGGAACAGTTGCTCTGAACTATGCACAGAGAAGCTATACGGCCCGAGCACGAGATATGGTTATTCTCTTTCCGCGTGACATATATACACTTAAGAACCCTTCGGCAGACTTTACTGCCTCTTGGATTAGTTACACCCCAGAGGTTGCCGAAAAGGTGCTAAACGATTTTCCACCATCGTTCTATAGTTATCTCGCCCAACACCCTATATATAATCTGTCAGATACCGAAGCCTATACAAACCGTATGGAGTACTTCAAACTGCTATTTTCGCGTCTGGCAGATAGCGGTAATGTTTGCCGCAATGAGATCTGCCTCTATCTGTTGCGCTCGCTCTTTATGGAGATCCTAAATCGTATAGTCAACAACTTTACTATAGACACTTCAGAGCCAAAACACCGTAGCCGACTACTCGAAGAGTTTATAAACAGAGTGAACTCTACGCCACAGTGCCGCGAGGTTGCATACTTTGCCCAACTGCTTGACATATCGCCTAAATACCTCTCAGCAATTGTTGCCGATGGCACAGGAATGACGGCCAAGGAGTTTATAGACCGCGCAGCCGTCAAGGCAATAAAAGATCTGCTGAGCCAAACCAGCCTCTCCGTAACCCAGATTGCCGACCGCCTCCACTTCTTCGGCAAGGGCAACCTCTGCCGCTTTTTCAAAACCAACACCGGCATAACAATCTCCGACTTCAAACGCTCCCCCAAGCCAACCAAATAACCCACTCCCACCGAGGGATATATTGCTATAGAAGATGATTCACGGTGCAGTACATTGCTTTTTGGGGCGCAACTTTGCACATAAAAAATTTCTAAACCAAAAAGGAGTTGCAGCGTTTGAATTGTATATTACATATACAACAAAAAATATAGGTATGAAGATTAAATGGTTTGCAAAAATTGTAGCGTTAGTAGCTATTTCTGCCGTAGTTGGTTGCCAGAAGGGACCAGAGTCAAATGAAGATGCGCCGATTGTAGATGGCGAAGGTGTTAGTCGTTTTATGGCGACAATAGCTACACCAGAGCTCTCTCGAGCAATGCTCCAGGGTGACAATACACCTATTTGGAAGGCTGGCGACAATATGTTGATACTGTCATATGGTGGCTCTACTATTACAAATTTTAAGTCAACAATAGATGTCTCGTCTCTTGATGGTGCTAGCGCCTACTTTAAGGCAGCAGCTGGTCGTGCGATTACAAAAGGCAAGGAGACATACTCTATCTATCCATATTTTCAACCAAAGTTAGCAGAGGTATCTGGCGGTAGCAGTGGTAATAGGCACATTAAGTTATCGCTCAGTGAGCAGAGCCCAAGCTTTGACAGCAAGCTGCATCTACCGCTGCTTGTTGGCCTGTGGAGTGATGACACTGAGTCGTTTACGATGGTCAACCCGTTGCTTGTTGTTCGTTTAAACCTATCTTTAGCCGAGGGCGAGCAGCAGACAACACTCAAGAGAGTCTCTATTGTTAGCAACGGCGATGAGCCCCTCTGGGGTAGTAATGCACTCTTTTCAACAGAGGATATGAGTTTGACAATAAACGAGGAGGGTGCGAAAAAATCGCTCTCGCTGGACTGCGGTGACGAGGTTTTAGGTGTAGATGGCAAGACTATCTCATTCTGCATTCCCGCAAAGCAGTATCAGAAGGGTCTGAAGCTGAAGATATTCTGCTTGGAGGGCGTCTTTACAGCAGATATCAAGCCTGAGGGTATCAAGTTGTCAAACGATAGAATCCTGGAGCAGGATCTCTCGGTTGCTGTAACCAAGAGCAAACTCTTTGTGGATGCTGTGCATACAACAGATACAACTATTGCCGTTGCTTGGTCTACAAACAAGCAGAATACAGAGTTTCTTAATCAGATATATCCGAATGATAGTGCAATATATGGTGAGGATATTAACAAGGAGTACAAAGTGGCTATATACAGCGACGAAGAGTGCTCTCAGTTGGTCTACAGCGCATCTGTTCTCAAAGGTGAGAAGCTATTTAAAGAGACAGTATCTCCACCGCGATTTATCTTTACAGGACTGACACCTCAGACTGACTACTATATCCACATATACAACCTTACTGACTCAGAGCAAACCATTGAGCCTCTAAAGGTTACAACATCTGCTACTGCTGCAAGTGTAGGATCTTTTGCATATACAAAGCCAGGTGATATTGTACTATTTGAGAATTTTGGCAAACTAAAGTATGGCGGAGATTTAGCAGCTCGTGCAGCGGGCGTGTCTCGTGATGATCGTGCAGCGTTAACATCTTTTGATGGCGCAGATTTAAAGGGCGATATTGTTATTGACTATCAGGCAGCAGAGACTGATGGTGCAACGGCTGCATATACCCCAGCAGCGGCAAATATTGAGATGGGCCTTTTCAACACACTGTCAGGACTAATTGATGATATGGGCGTCAATGATTGGGGATGGATTGGCGGCAAGGCAGATGCTAATGGTGGTTCTGTGTGTGCTCGCCCAGGCTATGTAAAGGTCGGAACATCTTCTAACCGCTCGTTTATTGTAACACCTATGCTCTCGGGAATCCCAGCGGGTGCAAATGCTAAGGTTACGGTAAAGTTCAAGGCTGCCCCTTATGGCGATGTGGGCAAGGATATCAATGCTGCAGAGAGGGATATTGTTGTCAAGGTGTTAAACGAGACATCAATTGCAAGTAACAACAAGATTACCTATGCCTCTCAAGGTGAGAGTAAAGCTTTTACTCTTGATGCAGAGCGCAGTTGTGATTGGAAGCAATATAGCGTCACACTCAGCAATGTACAGAGTACAAGCCGTATTGCCATTGGAGGAAACCGTGCAGAGACAGATAACAACCGTTTCTTGATAGACGATATAATGGTTTGTGTAGAGTCTATTGATACAGCTATTGTAACAGGTACTATTACCTACGATGATGGTTCTGCGGCTGCCGACATTGTTGTTAGTGACGGCTTTAGCTGCGTAAAAACCGATGCAGCAGGTAAATACTCACTCAAACCCCACAAACTGACTTGGTATATCTACTACTCAATACCTGCAGAGTGTAAGATACCTACAAACGACTATGGACAGCCGTGCTTCTTTACAAAGTACAGCGACCAGAAGAGTACTTACGACTTTACAATAACAAGAGCTCCTAAAGAGGACAAATTTGCGCTCTTCTGCCTTGCAGATGTGCAGTGCGCCAACACTTCGCAGATAAATCGCTTCAAGAACGAGACTATGCCAGAGCTATTATCATACTCAAAATCTATGGGTATCCCTTGTTATGGTGTGACATTGGGCGATGTTGTCTACTCTCAAGGCACTCGTAACTGCGAGCCTATTATGCCAACAATGCGTAACCTGATGACAGAGCAGAATCTCGGTATGCCGGTCTTCCAGACATTCGGTAACCACGACTACTCATTTATCTTTAGCGATACAGACCCTCTGCCTTGTAGTGGATATAGTGATTTGGAGTTCCAGGTACAGGCGCAGCGAGCATTTGAAAAGGTGTTTGGTCCGATTAACTACTCCTGGAATAGAGGAGATACACATATCGTATGTATGCGTAATATGCTCTGGTATGATGGAAAATCTTGGGATCATTATGGCGATCCGAGATTCCTTGACGAGCAGTATGAGTGGCTTAAGCAAGATCTTGCGTATGTTCCTACAGACAAGATGGTAATACTCTGCGTACACTGCTCAATAGAGAACTCAACAAAGACAAATGTTCAGAATATTCTCAAACTACTGAGCAGATATAAGGATGCACACATTATGTCTGGACACCACCACCGCAACACTAACCATCCTACCAAATCTACTGTAAATGGCAAGGCTATCTATGAGCATAATCACGGTGCGGTGTGCGGTCACTTCTGGAAGTCTAACTTTAACGCTGACGGTGCTCCAAATGGCTATGGAGTCTACGAAATAGAGGGTAGCAATATGACCAATTGGTACTATAAGGGTGTCAATAACGGTGTTAATGATCGCGACTACCAGCTTCGTCTATATCGCGGTAATATGCGCTGTGGAGGAGAGTATGACCACATAGAGTTGCAGCACGGTGCAAATGTAATTCTGGCAAATGTCTTCAATGCTGATGATAACTGGAAAATAAAGGTCTACGAGGATGGTTCCTATGTCGGCAATATGACACGAATGGCACAAAGTAACGCTGGTCCTGGTAAGTACAGTCCAGACCCTAATAACCCAGGTAAGCCAAGCGTAAAATCGAGCCTCGATTGGTGGATTATAGGTTACCACACGGGCGTACTCGGCCTTGGAGATCCAAAGGATGATAGCAAGCATAGTGGCAACTATAAGGATTGTTTCCATATGTACAAGTGGACGCTAAAGAATCCTAATGCTAAAAACATCAAGGTTGAGGCTATAGATATCTGGGGCAGAACATACACCTGCTCTGAGATTACAGGCGACTACGACTACTCGGTTATGCAGTAGCCATACAGAGAGGCAAAAAGAGCTGACCAAAATCTTTGGTCAGCTCTTTGTTTGTTGTTAGGTCTCTACTACTTTGCGTAGGTAACCTTATTTGTATAGCGCTTATCGCTATTACCTGGATAGACCTTAAGAAGGGCTACACCGTGAGGTGCAACCTCTGTAGTAAAGCGACCCTTGCCGGTATCGTCTGTAAGATGGCCAACATCCTTCTGGCGCCACAAGTCACGAACTGTTCGTGTACCATCATACAGACCGAGCATTCGTGGGTTGATGCTAATCTTTACAGGCTTGTTGCTCTTGTTAAACAAACCTACTGCAAGTGAGCCATCCTCCAAGTGCTTAACATAGATTACCTGTGAGTTGTCGCTCTTGCGCCATACAGGTACTGCGTGAAGGCCGAGAGGATCTTGATTAACCTCAATAACCTCATCATTTGAGAGCAGTGAGAGTGTAAAGTCGTCCATACGCGCCATATCGCAACCAATAAGCAGCGGAGAGGCAAAGAGTGCCCACAGACTCATATGTGTATACTGCTCGTCAGCGGTAAGCTTTGTATAGTGGAGTTTTGGACCCCAACCTACAAGACCCACAACAAGCATATCTGCATCTGGCCAAGCACCTGGGCGGCAGAATGGAATCCACTTATCCTGAGAGAAGCCAATGCTACTTATGCTCTTCCAAGTGTCGCGGATATCGCCTGTAGTGCGCCAGCACTCAGCGTGATCCATAAAGAATGGAGCATCTGCAAGCGGAGCTGAATTTGAGAGCGAGAGTACAATATCACGCTTTACAGAGCGCAGAGCATCAAACATCTCCTTAGTATGGAAGCGAGTATTTGGGTTCCAGTCGTACTTGAGATAGTCAATCTCCCAATCTGCGAACTGCTTAACATCTGCCTCTACAAATGAGTACTCTCCGTGGAGATAGAACTCCTTACGGTCCTGCCAGTAGTTGGCATCTGGGCCCTTTTTCTGATAGCGGTAGTGCTCGTTGTGCAGACCATCCTTAATCCACTGGTTTACACCATCAGCATTGTCTGAGTAGCTACCGATATGCGCTGCGTATGTACCAACCCAAGGCACAGAGTATATACCAAGCTTAAGACCCATATCGTGAACCTCTCTTGTCAGAGCCTTCATATCTGGGAACTTGGTGTTTGGCTGGATGGCATTGTACTTACCGCCACGCTGACCCTGCCAGCCATCGTCAATGTTGATGTATGTCCAGCCGTGGTTAACAAGGCCAGATTCTACCATAGCACGAGCAGATGAGAGTACCTGCTCCTGAGTCACATCGCGAGCCCAGCAGTTCCAAGAGTTCCAACCCATTGGTGGGGTCAGAGCGATATTATCGCCCACTACAATACGCAATTCGCGCTCATAAGAGCCCTTATCGTTGGTAGCCTTAAGCATAATGTGGTAGGTGCCCCTCTTCTTAAGTGTACCGGTAATGCGGCCGGTTGCTGAGTCGAGCTTAAGACCTTTTGGCAGACCCTCTGCAGAGAATGTCATTGGGCGATCACCCGTTGCAGCAATAGTATAAAGGCAAGGAGAGCCAGGACGCAGACCAAAGACCTTTGCGCCATTGATACGCGGCGTAGCGGCTGGCTTAGGTGTAAGAATGTAGGCCGACAAGTCTGGAATCTCGACCTCTGCTGGCTGCTGTGCAACCGCTGTAAGGACATTTACAGAGAGAGCAAAAGCAAGTAATGCAATAATTTTTTTCATAGTAAATTTAGTTTGTTTTAGTTATTTTGTGGAACATAAGTTTCAAAGTCGCCGTTCAGTCCGTCATAGTTTG
>JAFOYS010000232.1 GCA_017391435.1 Alistipes sp.
AGTTTTAAGTTTTAAATTTTCACTACTTTGTCTCACTCTCGCGAGCCTTATGCGCCTCACGGCGACGCTGCTCCTCTATCTTATCCTGACGGTCAAAGGCGTCAACAATGTGCTTTACAAGCTCGTGGCGCACAATATCCGAACGATCAAACTCCACAAAACCGATGCCCGGAATATCCTTTACCGTATTCATTGCCCTAACAAGTCCGCTGTCAGACTTATGCGGAAGGTCGACTTGCGTAACATCGCCAGTAACGATAAACTTTGCATTGCGACCCATACGGGTAAGGAACATCTTTATCTGTGAACGGGTGGTATTCTGCGCCTCATCAAGAATCACAAAGGCATTATCCAGCGTACGACCACGCATATATGCGAGTGGCGCAATCTGCACAGTGCCATCCTCCATAAACTTCTGCAACTTTAGCGGCGGAATCATATCGTTCAGCGCATCGTAGAGCGGCTGCAGATATGGATCGAGCTTCTCTTTCATATCTCCAGGAAGGAAACCGAGCTTCTCGCCCGCCTCTACAGCAGGGCGCGTAAGTATCACGCGGCGCACCTGACGCTCGCGCAGCGCGCGAACGGCCAGAGCAATAGCCGTATATGTCTTACCCGTTCCCGCAGGACCTGTTGCAAAAATTAGGTCGCACTTGTCGTAGATACCGACAAGCTTGCGCTGATTCTCAGTGCGAGCCTTGACAACAACGCCATTATTTCCGTAGACAATAACCTCGCTGTCGCGCACTGTTGTATTGTTGTTCTCCGCTGGAGCATCGCCCGTAGTAAAGCCCGCCGCAAAAGATTGATCTACAACCTCCTTTGAGATATGGCCATAGCGGTCGTAGTAGTCAATAAGCGACTGCATACGACGCTCAAAACGCTCAATATCACCCCTTGCACCAAGCACCTTAAGGGTGTGTCCGCGCGCAATAATCTTAAGTTTTGGATGTAGAGCCTTTATCTGCTCAAGATAGACATTCTTGGCACCATATAGCTCTCTGGTATCTATATTCTCTACCGAAATTGTTTTACCCTCTGTCTCTATCATTAGAATAGTATTCCCACTTTTAGTTGTGCGTTAAACATTGTTGTCTTGATATAGTCTGCTTCTGCGGCAATGTCGTACGAGAGGCAGTTCTCCATAGCCTTAAATCCGCCTCCCACGCGCGCATCTACAAGCAGTCGCCTGAGCAGACACACGCTAACACCCGCGCAGTACGACACTGTCGGATAGAGACGACCAAACATCACCTTCTCCCCCTTACGGTCGGCATATGTCGGATTGTCCATCAGCGTAAACACAGGGCCTACATTAAACCTCACAAGCCCCGCCTTGAGCGAGACAAGCACAGGCACCTGCACAGTATTGCACTTTATGTCAGAGTTAAACTTCTGCTTCTCGTCCGTAAGGGCAATCTTGTTGTAGGAGTAGAGAATCTCTGGCTGAATGCCGAGTATACCCACAATCCTTAGTCCCATATGAACTCCGGCCGTAAAACCCGTCTGCGCCTTTAACGATGCCGACGAATCGCCCATACCAAACCTTGCCAAAGGATGATGCACACCTGCCACAACACCCCACTCGGTCCTTACACCAGGCACTCCACCGCCCGCATACGCTGTCGCCCCGACAAGCAGAGCC
>JAFOYS010000233.1 GCA_017391435.1 Alistipes sp.
AAGCTAACGCTGCGATTAAGCCGAGAGCAATCAAACTTGTTTGAATTGCCGAGGCGGAGCAGGGTCAGGTTGCCGAAGGCAAGCCAATGGCTAATGGCTAACAGCTAACAGCCAATTTTGTCGTCAGAGTTTGCCAGATATGGTATATCGTGATAAAAAGCAGTGGCGGATAGTACTCAAAGGTACAGCCGCCACTGTTTTTTAAGGGATGTGCCATATGTGGCACACTATCACGACAAAATTACTTAACAACAATCTGAATATCGTCAAGAACGAAACGGCCCTTACGGCAACGGATTGCAACGTTATCACCTGGCTTAAGAACTACCTCAGCAGAGTAAGTAGTCCACTTACCATCGTAAACGTAGTTGCTAGAATCTGTGTACTCAGAGCAAGAACGTGGAAGGTTGAACTCAATGAACTCCTCATATGCACCTGCACTACCGTGCTCGATTGTAATCTTAGGCTCATCTGTATGTACTGCACAAGCCTTGAAAGATACAACACACAAAGTACCAGCAGAAGAGAGCAGTGGGCTGCTCAGAGCTGGAGTAGAGATGTAGTTGTAAGTCTCAGAACCTGCACCCATCTTAATGTGACCCTGCTGTGGAGTGATTGAGTCAGACATATGCCAAGCCTGAAGTGAACCAGACTTCTCTGAACCAACATAGTTATCAATCTCTGGAGTGTGCTTAGTAGCGCCATCGATAAATGGAGCCTTAACAGCGTAACCCCAAGATTTGGCCATGTGAGTGTTTGTTGCGTTGTAGAGGTTCCAGTGTGTAGCATCAGTGTAAGGCCAAGGATTAGTAACAGTAGCCTTGCTATCTGCTGGTACATTAGGAGTTGTACCTGCAGCATAGTTGATAAAGTCGCACTGGAGAGTAATATCATCAAAGCCCTCGTAGATAATCTCGTTAGCAGCAGGCTGGTGAACATCCTCAGTAGTAAGCTCAATAACTGGAGACCAGAGTGAGTTACCAAGTGGACAAGCCAAAGCAACGCCGTCAGAGTTCTTCTCAGTACACTTAACGCGGAAGTAGTACTTAGTCTTAGGCTGAAGCTGACCGAATGTAGCAGCAGTAGGGATGTTAAGGTTAGTACCACCACTCTTACCATACCAAGAAGATGAGTTGAATGCACCACACATATCTGTCATAGCATCACGGAAGTCCATATCGTAAACAAGGTTCTTCATCTCCTTATCAGTAGCAAGCTGACCTGAGTAAGCACGCTTGAGGTTACCGTTAGTGTTAGTAACATCAGTCCAACCTACAGAAACGTGTGTAGGACCAACATTCTTAGTAAGCTGAGCGATAGAACCGCAAGTACCAGTCAAGTTGCTAACCTCACGAACAGAACCGTCTGCACCGTCAATAACCTTAAGAGTAAGGTTGAATGCCTTACCTGGCTCAAGACCAGTTGCACAGATAGTCTCCTCAGTGTCTGTTGTCTTAGTTACAGCACTCTCAAGCTTAGTTGTGCCATTGTAAACCTCATAAGTACAGTCAGTCTGCTTGTCAATCATAATCCAAGCCCAACCAAGACCAGCAGTTGCGCTAGCTGTAAGAGGAGCAGTTGGGTCATAGATACCCTCACCAACCTTAATACGAGCTGGAGCACCATTGTCAAGAAGGTATACCCACTCACTAAATACAGAGTTAGGGAAGTTTGCACGAATACGAACCCAGTGGCTCTTACCCTTAGTAAGATTGCTGAACTTGTACTGATCACAAGCAGTTAGATCAGCCGCATCAATAGATGGAGAACCCACATAGTTAGTGTTAACAAGAATGTTCTTGTTTGTGTTATATGGATCAGGATTTTCGTCAGCCTTATTAAGAAGCTGAAGAGTAAATGAGGTTGCGCCAGCAGCGATAGCCTCTTTTGCATCCCAATATACGGCGATTGAGTCGTCACCCGAACCAACCTCGTCGTATGTTACTGCACTTGGGCCGGCAATAGTAGCATCCAAACCTGCATTAATCTCTGTCTTCTGACAAGCAGCGAATGCAACCGATACCATAGCTAATGCAGCTATAAGTTTGCGATTGAATTTCATAAAAAAATCTTTTTACTGGTTGATACAAATAAAATACAACAAAAATCAAGGTAAGGCTAAAAGCCCCTCCTTAATTCTCGTTATCCCGAATCTCGAACTCAACAAGAACGCCAGACGAACGCCTGAATCAAACCCTTGCCGAGGTGTATGTCTCAAACTGCAATACAAATGTAAAGCAAATTTTACAAACCACCAAACATTTTTCTAAAAATCTGCTCTCTCAACCTCTATTCAGAGACTTTATACACACAAAGACCCCTAAACACCCAACCAAAAATTCAATCAATAATTAAAATTTTTAAAAACAGTCATAAAAATCTCCATTTCTCTATTATCGGTCTAAACAAAATTTAGATATTTTTCGTCTGC
>JAFOYS010000234.1 GCA_017391435.1 Alistipes sp.
AATAATGGTCTCTCGCTGCTCTGGGGTCACATCCTTAACCTTCTTTGCAGGCACACCAGCATAGATAGAATTTGGTTCAAGCTTAGAGCCTGAGAGCACCAGCGCATTTGCTGCAATAATACAACCTGTTGCAACAACAGCATTGTCAAGAATTGTAGCGCCCATACCAATAAGGCAGTTATCCTCAATAATAGCGCCGTGAATAGTAGCATTATGACCTACAGAGACATCGTTACCAATATGGGTCTGTGAAGGTTTTGGAGAGCCATCATACAAAGTATGGATTACTGTTCCATCCTGAATATTTGTTCTATCGCCGATTGTAATTGTATTCACATCTCCACGCAGAACAACATTGTACCACAGTGAGGAGTCCTTACCTACTGTAACATCGCCAATAAGCACTGCTGTCTCAGCAACAAATGTACCCTCGCCAACCTTTGGCGTATGATTACGAACTGATTTAATATATGCCATAGTTTCTAATTTTATGATTTACAACTTTTTAGCTTGCTGCCAATACTCTTCAAGCTGCTCAAGCGGCAACTCAGAAACCAGATGGCCAGACTCGGTAGCACAAGCCTCTACATAGTTAAAGCGGTTAATAAACTTCAGATTTGTGCGCTCCAGAGCATTCTCAGGATCAATACCATAGAGACGGCAAGCGTTAATCAGAGCAAAGAATAGATCTCCAATCTCGCCCTCCATCTTGTCTTTATCGTTTGCAGCAATCTCTACATCAATCTCTGCAATCTCCTCGCGAACCTTATCCCAGATATCCTCCTTCTTCTCCCAATCAAAGCCCGCAGAGGCAGCCTTTTCGCCAAGACGGAACGCCTTTACCATAGCTGGCAACTGACGAGGCACACCACCAAGCAGACCCGACTTACGAGCCTTTTTACGCAGTTTAAGAGCCTCCCAGTTCTGCTTAACTACATCAGGTGTAGAGGCAAGCACATCGCCATAAACGTGTGGATGACGATAGATAAGTTTATCGCACAGAGCGTTACATACCTCTGAAATATCAAACGCACCCTGCTCGTCAGCCATCTTTGAGTAGAAGACAATATGCAGCAGCACATCACCAAGCTCCTCCTTGATATCATCCATATTACCGTCAGTAATAGCACCAACGAGCTCGTAAACCTCCTCAATAGTATTGTTTCTCAGCGAAGCAAAGGTCTGCTCCCTATCCCACGGACACTGCTCGCGAAGGGTATCCATAACCTCAAGCACGCGAGAAAACGCCTTTAATTTATTCTCCATAATATATTTGTTATTTTCTGCAAATATAGTAATTTTGTGGGAAATAATATATTGGTATGAAAAAGTTATTTACACTTATCTGCACATTACTCTTTCTACAGAGTCTATCTGCACAGATAATTCCACAACCTCAAGCAGAGAGTTACACAATAGGGTCGTTTACAATTACAGACAAGAGTTGCCTTGTCTACGACAGTGCAGTACGCGATGCAGCACTATATCTACTTGAGTACCTGCCATTTAAACAGATACTATTATCCTCAAAGGTTATGCCGGGCGATATTCAGCTTACAATCAACCGC
>JAFOYS010000020.1 GCA_017391435.1 Alistipes sp.
ATGCCATCTATTCAGCTGCTTCCCAATACTTCGGGGGTTAGAGATGCCGAGGAGGCAATCTTTGCGGCACAACTCTCAAGAGAGGCCTTTGGTACCTCTTGGCTTAAACTTGAGATTCATCCTGATCCGAGATATCTACTGCCGGACTCTGTAGAGACTCTAAAGGCCACTGAGGCGCTTGTGAAGATGGGTTTTACAGTCCTGCCATATTGCGCTGCCGACCCTGTGCTCTGCAAGCGACTTGAGGAGGTTGGTGCAGCGGCTGTAATGCCTCTGGGTGCTCCTATAGGCTCAAATCGTGGTTTGGAGACAAGAGAGTTCCTCTCTATAATCATTGAGCAGGCTCTTGTGCCGGTGGTTGTGGATGCTGGTATTGGTGCGCCAAGCCACGCGGCACTTGCTATGGAGATGGGCGCAGATGCTGTGCTTGTCAATACGGCTATAGCCGTGGCTGCCGACCCCGTGGCTATGGCAGTAGCATTTAAGGAGGCGGTAACTGCTGGTCGTAGGGCCTATGAGGCGGGCCTTGCTCGTAGAACAGATAATTTTAGTGCCGAGGCATCATCTCCACTAACATCATTCTTGGGATAATGAAGAGTCACAATAGTAATTTTGGCAGAGAGAAGGTATATCTTCAGGGGGAGATCTATCCAGATATCCGCGTAGGTATGCAGCGTGTAGTGCTTACGCCGACAGTTACGGTGGTAGATGGGCAGAGAGTTGCCCAACCAAATGAGCCGATCTATATCTACGACACGGGCGGAGCATATACCGACCCAAATGCAGAGGGTGTCGTGCGCATCCGCGAGCAGTGGATAGAGAACAGAAAAAAGGAGGGAAAGTCACTGACGCAGTTATCTTTAGCTCGTGCGGGTATTATTACGCCAGAGATGGAGTATGTGGCTATCCGTGAAACGATGAACTGTAGGCAGTGTGGCGTTGAGAGCCATATAACCCCAGAGTTTGTTCGTCAGCAGGTTGCTGCGGGCCGTGCGGTAATTCCAGCAAACACAAACCATCCAGAGTGCGAGCCGATGATTATTGGCGCAGACTTTTTGGTAAAGATAAATGCCAACATTGGAAACTCTGCAACAAGTTCAGATATAGATAAGGAGGTCGAGAAGGCTATCTGTAGCTGCAAGTGGGGCGCAGATACGCTGATGGATCTCTCTACGGGCAGTGATATACACACTACCCGAGAGAGTATCCTTCGCTCGTCGCCCGTTCCTGTGGGTACAGTGCCTATCTATCAGGCCCTTGAGAAGGTCGGTGGTCAGGTCGAAAAGCTCTGTTGGCAGGTATATCGCGATACGCTTATTGAGCAGTGCGAGCAGGGTGTTGACTACTTTACTATCCACGCGGGTATAAAGCTTGAGAATGTTGACCTTGCGAACTCTCGCCTCTGCGGTATTGTATCTCGTGGCGGTAGTATTATGAGCCGTTGGTGTAAGATTCACAATCGCGAGAACTTCCTCTACGACCACTTTGATGATATCTGCGACATCCTTGCACAGTACGATGTGGCAGTCTCTTTGGGTGACGGACTTCGCCCTGGCTCTATTGCCGATGCAAATGATAGGGCACAGTTTGCAGAACTTGAGACCCTTGGAGAGCTTGTTCTGCGCGCGTGGGCAAAGGATGTTCAGGTATTTGTTGAGGGGCCTGGACATATACCTATGCACAAGATTTATGAGAATATGGAGAGGCAAAAAGAGTATTGTCACGGCGCACCGTTCTACACCTTAGGCCCTCTTGTTACCGATATTGCACCAGCCTACGACCATATCACCTCGGCTATTGGTGCAGCGACTATTGGCGCGCTTGGAACGGCAATGCTCTGCTATGTAACCCCAAAGGAGCATATTGGCCTGCCAACGGCAGAGGATGTGCGTACCGGCATTGTGACCTATAAGATTGCTGCACACGCTTCCGATATTGCCAAGCAGCACCCTGGGGCGGTTATCAGGGATAATGCGCTGAGCAAGGCCCGATTTGATTTCCGCTGGAGAGACCAGTTTAACCTCTCACTTGATCCCGAGAGGGCTTTTGACTATTTTGAGCAGAGTGGTCGCGCTGAGGGTGAGTTTTGTACTATGTGTGGCCCTAATTTCTGTGCAATAAGATTGTCTCACGAATTAAAAAAATGATGTTTTCAGACCTTTTAAATAGCCTCTCTTGGGAACAGACCACAGAGAGAATATATAGCAAAACCGAGGCAGATGTTGTTCGTGCGCTGAGCGCGGAACAGTGTGGCATAGAGGAGTTTATGGCTCTTG
>JAFOYS010000235.1 GCA_017391435.1 Alistipes sp.
TCTAAAACTCCACAAATATAAAAAAAAACTACGTAGTAGATACCTTTATAAAGCCAATGGCCAATGGCTAACGGCTAATGGCTAATCTTGTATATTGCCACACTGATAGGTTTCATTGTAAAAGTATGGGCGGTCTTGCTTGTCTTGCACTTTGCAAGTTTTTGGTTGTTGCCAAATGCCCACTCGGCCTTTTTGCCCATTGTAGGGATTGTGCCACTCACTGTGCGGTCAGCAGGGTTGAAGACAACGACATACTTTTCATCTCCAAGTGTGCGAGCGTAGATCATTGGGTAAGGGTTGTCCATATCGCCAACATACTTCCACTCACCCTCTACTCCAAGCGCTGGGGTCGCCTTACGCAGAGCTAAAAGCTCTTTTACATAGTTTAGTACAGAGTTAGGGTCATCTATCTGCTCGGCAACATTTGGGAACTGCGGAGCGTTATCTACAGGAAGATAGAGCTTTGCGGGATCGGCCGTAGAGAAGCCAGCATTCCTCTCTGTGCTCCACTGCATAGGAGTGCGACAGGTAGAGCGGTTGCGAGAGGAGAAGCTACCCTCCTTTGCTGGTGCATACTCAAGGTTACGCATACCAATCTCCTCGCCGTAGTAGACAATCGGCGGTGTTGGTAGGGTAAGGAAGAGTGTTATTGCGACCTTCTGCTCCTCGGCCGATGTGCGGTTCATACGGGTAAGTCGCCAGATGTCGTGGCTATTTGTAGGCATAGATGCGTAGCCACCGATGCGGCGATAGGTATCATATATCTCTGTATACTGCTCCATAGCTGCTCGCACCTGACCCGCGCCCTTACGGTTAAAGTAGCAGACGGTTGGTACCATCTTGTCTGTAGTCTCGCACACCAATGGGCGGTATACCTTGCCGCCTATGCCATTGTGTATCAGTAGGTCAATATTAAAACCGGCTGAGAGAGACTGCTCAGGGTTTGACCACTCAGAGAGCATTATATTCTCTGGATATGCACTGTTGTACCACTCAAAAATCTCGTTCCACAGTCGGCGAACACCGTCGCGGTTCTTATTGTCGCTCTTAACGAGTGACTGTGCCATATCTACACGAAAACCGTCGGCACCCATATCGCACCAGTGAGCAATGATCTTCTTCAGCTCTGCACGAACGGCAGTAGGACCTGGGGCGTTGTAGCCCTGTTCCCAGTGGTGGTTTGGCTTAGGGTTGTAGTATCCGTAGTTGAGCGCTGGCTGACACTCAAAGAAGTTGCGGATATAGTATCCGTCGCGAGGATAGTCGTTGTCTACAAACTTACGCCCCGGCTTCTTGTAGTTCTTGCCTACAGACCAGATGTAGTAGTCGGAGTAGGCATTCTTCTCCGCCTTGCAAGACTCCTTAAACCACGGGTGCTTGTCTGAAGTATGACCAGCAACAAGATCAAGGAGTACCTTTATGCCCTTGCTATGGGCAGTGTCTATAAGGGTTTTAAGCTCCTCATTTGTGCCAAAGCGTGGGTCTACTGTATAGTAGTCAATAATGTCGTAACCGCCATCTTCCCAAGCACTTGCAAAGCA
>JAFOYS010000236.1 GCA_017391435.1 Alistipes sp.
AGGTGGTGCGGAAATAGTAGCGCCCGAGAACTTGTTCTCAAGGGCGACTGCTATTTTTGCATCAACAGCTCTGCTGTCAGAAAGTCGCATCGTGTTGTTTGAGACCGTTACAAAGTGACGACGACGAAAACCCTATAGTTTCGTCGTCGTCGTCACCCCTGTCACCCCTATATCAGTTGCACCCCGTGCTCAAGGCACTGCTCACGCATATCAGTAGGCCAGATGCTGGACTGGGTCTCACCGATATGGGCTTTATGGAGCAGAATCATACAGAGGCGTGACTGGCCAATACCGCCACCGATACTCTGTGGTAGAGTACCCTCAAGCAGTCGGCGGTGGAAGTAGAGCTCTTTGCGGCTCTGCTCGCCTGCGGCATCTAACTGGCGCTCAAGGGCGGTGCTATCAACGCGGATACCCATAGAGGAGAGCTCTATAGAGCGATTAAGTACAGGGTACCAGACAATAAGGTCGCCATTTAGGCCTGGGTAGGTGCTATCAGCAGCGACAGTAGTGTAGTCGTCATAGTCTGGGGCGCGATTGTCGTGTGGTTTACCATCTGAGAGCGGGCAACCAATGCCGATGATAAATACCGCGCCAAACTCTTTTGCCACTGCATCCTCGCGCTCTTTAGGCGTAAGGTCGGGGTAGCGAGAGAGCAGCTCTTCAGCGTGGATAAAGGTTATCTTCTCGGGCAGGAATGGGGTTATCTGCGGATAGGTCTCGCAGATATAGAACTCTGTTCTGAGGATGGTGTTATAGATTCTCGAAACCACATCCTTAAGGTACTCTACAGTGCGCTGGCGGCACTCCATAACGCGCTCCCAGTCCCACTGGTCTACATAGAGCGAGTGGAGGTTATCAAGCTCCTCGTCAGCGCGAATGGCGTTCATATCGGTAACAATGCCGTAACCAGACTTAACCTTATACTCGGCAAGCGTTACGCGCTTCCACTTAGCCAGCGAGTGGACAACCTCGGCCTGAGCATCGCCCATATCGCGGATAGGGAAGGTTACAGCACGCTCACTGCCACTCAGGTCGTCGTTCATACCAAGACCCTTGAGCACAAACAGTGGCGCAGTGACACGGCGTAGGCGCAACTCGGTAGAGATGCTGCTAAGGAAGAACTCCTTAATCTGCTTTATCGCAATCTCGGTCTGCTGGAGCGAGAGTAGAGGACTATAGCCCTCTGGTAGTAGTAGTTTGCTCATCGGTTAAACGGCTAATTACTTGGTATATAGACGATAGATGCAGGTGTGGCGATACTGCTCGCCAGGGCGCAGAACAACACTTGGGAAGTGGCTCTTATTTGGAGCATCTGGATACTTTTGAGTCTCAAAGACTACGCTCTCACGGTAGGCAAGTGGCTTGCCGTACTTGCCCGTAGTGGTACCGTCAAAGAAGTTACCGCTATAGAACTGCAGGGCAATCTGGTCTGTCAGCACATCCATTGCTCGGCCAGAGTGTGGCTCGTAGATTGAGAGCACCTTTACAACAGTGCCATCATCTGCTCGGTTGAGCACCCAGTTCATATCGTATCCACGACCCGCAACAAGTTGACTATCGTCACTGTCTATCATATCGCCAATGGCGTGAGCAGTGTTAAAGTCGTATGCCGTACCCGCAACTGCGCGACACTCTCCCGTAGGGATAAGGTTGCTATCGGTAGGGGTAATATGGTCGGCATCTATCTGCAGTATGTGGTCGGTAATTGTTCCGCCAGCCTC
>JAFOYS010000237.1 GCA_017391435.1 Alistipes sp.
ATATTCCAGTAAAAATTCAAGCATAGTTTATTTTGGCTATTGGCTATTGGCCGTTAGCTATTAGCTAATTAAGATTAGAGGATAGTTTATTTTGGCTATTGGCTATTGGCTATTGGCTATTGGCCGTTAGCTATTGGCCGTTAGCTATTAGCTAATTAAGATTAGAGGATAGTTTACTCTTCCAATTTGCTATTTTAGCACTGATTTACAACGCTCGGCTATAAACACCTACAGGATAGTACGAAGAAGTACAGCCAAGCAATCTTTAACCCACCCAATTTGCAATTTTAACGCTGATTTACAACGCTCGGCTATAAACACCTGCGAGGATAGTACGAAAAGTACAGCCGAGAAGGTGTTTATAGTTAGCGGAAGTAAATCAGTGAATAAAATCGCAAATTACCTTATGGAGTTCATACGGATCGAAGCCTTAACAAGGGCGATAGCACGAATCTTATCTACAGAGACATCCTTATCGGCGTGGTGCTGATTCTGGCTGACGAGGCGGACATAGCCATCGCGGTCAGCCTTCTGAAGATACTTTACGGTGATATACTCCTCGCCATTGATATCTATAGAGAGGAGGTACATATCTCCCCAGAAGACATCATCAAGGCTCTGGAGCTGCTTGTAGAGGACAATATCTCCACTCTTGAGCAGTGGATACATCGAGTCGCCAACGACATATATCGCTCCGTCACACTTTGGAAGGTTTGGAATGTGGATAAAGTTTACCGGCTCAACACTCATCTGGTCCGCAAAGAGCGGCACAAGACCCGCAGTGCCCTCTATAGAGTAGAGAGGCACAGACTGCATAGGCAGCGAACTGTCAGTTTTTAATCTAAATGCTTTAACAAGCGCTGGGTCTGCATTGAACATCTCACCCTCGCCGCGCTCCAACCAATCGGGCGAAACATTAAATTCTTGAACAAGGATGCTCTTATTTCTATTTGAGAGTCTCGCCTTGCCTGTCTCAATCATTGAGAGGGCAGTCTTGCCCACGCCAAGTCGCTGAGCCAATTGTTCTTGAGTCATCCCGAGGGTTTTGCGTATAAGTTTTAGCCTCTGTCCCATAAAATAGTATGATTAATTATTATACAATTTTTGAACTTTTAAAGTACAATTTTCAGATTTTGATTATATCTTTGCAGCAAAGGTAAAATATTTATCTCGGAAATGCAAGCAATTATCTTAAAAATAGACACACTACTATATTAAAACACTTAGAATTATGAAAGACATTTGTAGAATTACTCGAAGTTGCTACCGCGATTTTGCGGAGCAGATTGCCGCAGAGATTGTCGGCAGAGGTTACCTAAATGGGGTCTACTACCACGACAGTGAGCGCGGAAGAGACAGATTAGAGGTGAGTCTGGTGATCTATCGTTGTCCAATGAGTGGACAGGTAACAGACATTGGAGATATCTGGTGGGACAGTTACACGATTGTTGAAGACGAGGATGGCGAGCCGAAGCTGATGATCAACGATTTTGATTTTTCAATTTTATTAGAGGAGTTACTATGAGATTTGAAGATTTTGCAACAGCCGTATACCCATTTATAGAGTTACAGCCTTTTCACCGCAGTTACTACCGTCTACTTGAGGCCTTTGCTGAGGGCAAGGTACGCAAGCTAATAATTACTATGCCGCCACAGCACGGCAAGAGTGTGGGTGCAAGCACGCTACTGCCAGCATATATGCTTGGGCTGAATCCAGACCTACGCGTGGCTATTGCCTCCTACTCGGCATCGCTTGCAAGCAAGTTCAACCGCCGCGTGCAGCGCATACTTGAGAGTGATGAGTACTCGGAACTCTTCCCCGAGACGACCATAAAGCGAGCAAGCAAGAGCAGCTCCTACATCCGCACGGCAGATGAGGTGGAGATAATTGCTCACCACGGCTCGCTAATATCTGTAGGTCGCGAAGGTAGCCTGACGGGTAATCGCGTAGACTGTTTTATACTTGACGACCTATACAAAGATGCTATGGAGGCAAATTCACCAATTGTGCGTGAGAATTGTCGCGAGTGGTACAGCTCGGTTGTTCGCACCCGTATGCACAACGCCTCGCAGGAGATTATGGTCTTTACGCGCTGGCACGAGGATGACCTTATTGGTACTATCCGCAACTGCGAGAAGGTTATAGACCTTGAGCAGTGGAGCGAGCTTGATTCTGTCGCCCCCGACACCTGGGTAGCGCTAAACTTTGAGGCGATAAAGACAGGAGCGGCCACAGAGATAGACCCCCGAGCCGTAGGAGAGGCGTTATGGAGCGCGCAGCACAGTGCCGAGCTACTACAA
>JAFOYS010000238.1 GCA_017391435.1 Alistipes sp.
GTAACAGTTGTCATAACGATATTGATAGCCATACCAAAGAGAATCTGGAAGATACCAATACCGAGCGACGCATAGAAGAACTGATTCTGGAAATCCAAGAACTTAAAGTCCTCAAACAGAGGAGCATCAGAGATTGTCATTCCAAAGAACGAGTTAGCAGCAAAACCAAATGCCACACTTGCCAAACCACAAATAGTAGAGACGAGCGCAGCCTGGCGCATCTTTACCCCACCCTTAAGTAGCAGGCCGATACCCGCTGCAAGGATTACTGCTCCATAGCCAGCATCGCAAAGACAGATTGCAAAGAATAGCATATAGAACGGTGCAAAGAACGGTGTAAGGTCTACAGTACCATACTTTGGCAGTGCGTACATATTTCCCACAAGCTCAAAGATACGCGCATACCAATTGTTCTTCAGCTTCACAGGCGTATCATCCTCTGGAGTCGGATTGCTCTTGATATATACCGTATTTGGCGAAGCATCAAGCAGTGCATCTACCTTAGCGGCATTAGAGAGCTCTGCCCAACCCTCAAGCACAACAAGCATACCCTCTGCCGCGCTAACAGCAGTAGCAGCAATGCGGACATTCTGAAGCTTACGCTTAAGGTCGGCCATCTGAGCAACAATAACATCTCGGTGAGCAGCACAAGCTACAACTCTACTCTCTGCAGCCTCAAGACGAGCCTGAGCGGCCTTTACTGCAGCCGTTAGAGCCGAGAGATTCATTGTTGGAGCCTTAATCTCCTGAGCATCAATATCTATCTGCTCACTGCCGTCGCCAACAATCACAAAACGAGCCGTATTATCCTGGTCATTAACAAGAGAGACATTATACTGCTCTGCCCACTGCTCAATACTCTTTGAGTATGTGCTTGTAGGGGTTACAAAGTAGCGAAGTACAACACCCACAGAGGCAAGTGCTGCCATATGCTCTGTATCAAAGTCTCCCCAAGCGCTCCACTCGTCAATGCTCTTCTCAAGGCGAGCAATCTCGCCCTTAGCCTGAGCAATTTCAGTCTGAGCTGCAGTGTATGTAGCATAGACATCTGCACTCTCAACACTCTCCTTGCTACTCTTCTGCTCCTTTACAGCTGCATCAAGCACAGCAAGGGCCTTTGTTCTACCCTCAATCTCAAGAAGAAGCTCGCGGTCAGACTCTGTAGGCTCCCAGCCCGAAGTGGTGATATCTACCATACCTATCTGGCGAAGCGACTCTATAAATCGCTCACGCTCAGCGGCAAAGAGTACGATATCGTATTTCATCATCTTAACTATCATACTGCGCTGCCCTCCTCGGCAGTAGTCTGCTGTTGCTGACGAGTTTTAACAATCTTCTGTGCCGACTTACTCAGATTCTCCTCATCCTCCATAAATCGCTTAATTTTTCGTATAGCATCCTCATATCCAGGTATCTGAACCTTTTCATAGAGGTTTACCTTTTGAGTGGTCTTGCGGCGAGCGTAGTCCAAAAGCTCCATCTGGCGAGTAAACACTGCAGCCTGAATGCCCAACACAGCTATCTGCTTGAGCAGTGCCACACCATCACTATACCACGCTGGAGAGGAGAAGATATCAAACTGCTTCTGGTCAAAGATAACATCTCCAAGTATCGGAATACGGACTCCCGCGATTTTCTGCGTTGACAGTTCAACATCAGAAATCTTGAGTAGTGTACAATCAAACTCTCCCCACAGCGACACCATATAGTCGTACTGAGCCACAAGGGCGTCGTACTTACTACGGTAGTCGTTGGCTGAGTCCTTCGCTCGCTTTACCTCAAGGCGCAGTGCCGACTCCTTACTCTTGATAGTAGGGAGTGCCTTCTGGCGCATCTTGAGCTGCTTACCAAGCTCGCCAAGCGAAGTCTTATTATATTGAAATTTGATTGCCATCAGTTATTATGCTTTCCAATATTTAGCAATAAGTTCTGCCTTGATTGCAACCTCCTCCTTTGAGAAGTACTCTGCAAATAGTCTCCAAGCAGTGTCAAGCATCTCTGTAATCTCAATATTTACATCGATAGCAAGGAGCTTCTCTGAGTAGTCACGAGCAAACTTAAGGGCACGCTCATCGTAGTCAGAGAGGTCAAAACCGTTCTCAAGCTTGGTCTTTGCATTTGCAGCATCTGCATAGAGTCGCACGCAGGCGTTCATAACCTGTGGGTGGTCCTCACGGGTCTTCTTACCGATAACAAGCTGCTTGAGTCGTGACAGTGAACGGAATGGGTCGATAATAACCTTACCTGTATCAGAGTCGTTACGAAGGAAGAGCTGACCCTCGGTAATATAACCTGTATTATCTGGAATAGCGTGGGTAATATCGCCACCAGAGAGGGTTGTAACGGCAATAATTGTGATTGAGCCTCCATTTGGAAGCTGTACGGCCTTCTCGTAGATCTTTGCAAGGTCAGAGTAGAGTGAACCTGGCATTGAGTCCTTAGATGGAATCTGATCCATACGGTTAGACACAATAGCAAGCGCATCGGCATAGAGGGTCATATCTGTAAGCAGTACAAGCACCTTCTCGCCCTTATCTACAGCAAAGTACTCAGCAGCAGTAAGAGCCATATCTGGCACAAGCAGACGCTCTACTGGTGGGTTCTCAGTTGTATTTACGAAAGATACGATACGGTCAAGTGCACCCGCATTCTCAAACACCTGCTTGAAGTAGAGGAAGTCGTCATTTGTAAGACCCATACCGCCGAGGATAATCTTATCGGCCTTTGCACGCAGAGCCACATTTGCCATAACGGCGTTGTATGGCTGATCTGGATCGGCAAAGAATGGAATCTTCTGACCGGTTACGATAGTATTGTTAAGGTCGATACCTGCAATACCTGTTGCAATAAGCTCAGATGGCTGCAGACGCTTGAATGGGTTTACTGTAGGACCACCAATCTCGCGGGCCTCACCCTCAAGCTGCTCACCACCCTCAAGTGGCTCACCATAGGCGTTAAAGAAACGACCAGCAAGGTTATCAGAGACCTTAAGCTTTGGTGGCTCACCGTGGAATACCACCTCAGAGTTTGTCGCAAGACCCTCAGTACCTGCAAAGACCTGAAGGGTTACATTCTCGCCCATAATCTTTACTACCTGTGCAAGCTTTCCGCCCACAGTAGCAAGCTCATCATTACCTACGCCTGTAGCACGAAGAGTGACTGTTGCCTTGGTAATGTTGTCAATTTTTGTATATACTTTTTGAAATGCTCTTGTTGTCATAGTACCAAATTATTTTGCAGAGGCAACATACTCCTCAATTTGCTTCTGATAGTCGTAGAATTTCTCGCTCTGCCACTCAGAGTAGTTCATCTGACGGAAGAGGTTGATAAGGCCCTTGAAGAACTTTGAGCAAGCCTCAAAATCTACAAAGTCAAAGTCGTAGTCACAGATATCAAGAACCATCTTGTACATCATCTGCTGACGCTCCATAGGACAGTTTGCATCGATATCATCAAAAGCATCCTGCTGAAGAACGACAAAGTCAATAAGCTCGCTCTTCCAGAAACGCTCGTGATAGTCTACAGGTACACCGTCATCACCAAGGATGTTGATCTGGTCATTTGCCTCCTTACCGCGCTGAACGATAGTCTTACCCTTACGAACAAGTGCTACCCAGCCCTTCTCAATCTTCTCACCGAGGTACTCCTCAACCTCTGGATACTCAAGATACTTTGAGTATGAGTCCAGCGGATCGATAGCTGGATAACGCTTTGAGTCTGCACGACCCTGAGAAAGAGCGTAGAAGCAACGAGCAGCCTTCTTTGTAGACTCAGTAACAGGCTCCTTAAGGTTACCACCGGCAGGAGATACAGTACCGAGGAAGGTTACAGAACCTGTCTGACCATTTGTCAGCTTTACAAGACCAGCGCGAGCATAGAAGTTAGAGATGATTGCCGAGAGGTCCATAGGGAACGCATCCTGACCTGGAAGCTCCTCAAGACGGTTTGACATCTCACGCAGAGCCTGAGCCCAACGAGATGTAGAGTCCGCCATAACGAGCACTCTAAGACCCATTGAACGGTAGTACTCACCGATTGTCATACCTGTGTATACAGATGCCTCACGCGCTGCAACTGGCATATTTGAGGTGTTACAGATAATGATTGTACGCTCCATAAGCTTGTGACCTGTGTGTGGGTCGATAAGCTCTGGGAACTCCTTAAAGATCTCCACAACCTCATTTGCACGCTCACCACAAGCAACAATGATAATCACATCTGCCTCAGCCTGCTTTGAAATTGCGTGCTGAAGCACTGTCTTACCAGCACCGAATGGACCAGGGATAAAGCCTGTACCACCCTCAGCAAGTGGGTTGAAGGTATCAATAGCACGAACACCTGTCTCCATAACCTTTGATGGACGAGGCTTCTCAGTATAACAGCGTACTGCCTGCTTTACTGGCCACTTCTGAACCATTGTTACATTGTACTCATTGCCATCAACATCTGCAAGAACAGCAAC
>JAFOYS010000021.1 GCA_017391435.1 Alistipes sp.
GTAGCAAAGCCTCTCTACCTCTTGTAGAATAACAGTTGCCACTAATGTGGTTCGTGATATAGACAAATAGAACTCCAAGCGGAGTTCTTTTTGTCTGCTGTTTAGTCGATGGCCTCAAAGTCCTCTTTGCCAACGCCACAAATTGGGCAGACCCAATCCTCAGCGATATCCTCAAAGGCAGTACCTGGAGCAATGCCGCTATCTGGATCACCTACTGCTGGGTCGTAAACCCACTCACATACTGTACAACGATACTTTTTCATAGCTGTAAAATTTATTGGTTATTAAAAGGCGAAAAACCACGGAACAACAGTCACAAGTGCAAGCACAACAAGCAGCAGGTAGACTGCGTATCTAACCGCAGGTGAGGCGATACTCTTCTTAAAGAAGCCATCTACCGCCTTCCAGTGCAGCACTAAGTGAAGCACTAACAAAACAAGTACCACAATAGCCGACCAAAGATGGATATCCGACCAAGCGTGGCGACTCATACCCATAAATGGGCTACGGTTAGCAAAAAAGACCTTACGCATCTGCAGCACAAAGCCCGAGAAGCTCATTGCAGCAAACGAGACGAGCATAAGGATATCAATAATGATATTTGTCTTAAGGCGATTCATAAATAAAATTGTTAATGTTTATGATCTGAACACTCGTGAGCGTGGCATCCGATACCTGAGTCAAAGACAAAACCCTTTAAAAAGGCCTCAACAACGGCACTAACCTCTCCAGCGCAGCCACGGATAACGCGGATGTTATGCTGTGAGAGTTTATTTTTTGCCCCCTCGCCCATATTTCCAGCAAGCATAACAGTAACGCCCATCTGCTCAAGCACAGAGGCTATATTTGACTTACAGCCACAGCCCTGTGGAGATGGCAGACTCATACTCTCTACAACAGTTCCACCCTCAACTGTGAAAATAGTATAGTGGTCACAGTGTCCAAAGTGGTTATCAACAACACCCTCGCGTGTTGGTACAGCAATCTTCATATCTTTAATTTTTTATTACCAATACTTTTTACCTCCAAAGCGCACGCCCACAGAGGCACAAAACATATTACAACCGTCAAATGGAATATAGTTTACACCTATATTAAATCGTTTAATATCAACGCCACCGCCTACTCTAAAATAGAATCCATACAATTCTGCGCAGTCTACATCGTAATTTAAGCCCAAAGACATATTAAGATACGGACGCACCTTGGTTTTAGTAAAATAGCCCTTAAAGTTAAGTCCTACGGGCATTATAGGGCAGTAAGAATCATAGAACAGACCCACCTCTAAACCGCCATAGAAGTGGTTTGAAGTAAAACCGATATTAAGTGCGGTAAAAACACCCACTTTTGCATCATACCCACTACCAAGCCAGAGTGGACCTGCCTCAAGATAGCCTTGATAGCCAAAAAACTTCTCTCTGTTCTTCATCTTCTGGGCATTAGAAAACTTCTTTGGTGACAAAAGAGATATATTTCCCGAGCTATTAGAAGAGATGGTTAGAGTCTGGAAAACATCTACATAGTCCTTCTTGGAGACTCGTACGCTATATGTTCCATACTCAAGCTCTCCGTGCCAACGCTCAATACCCATCAGCTCGTCGTTGACATATATCTGCTCATCGGGCTTTGCCGTAAGGGTTACTGTAGCAAATTTCGGACTTAGCACAACACTCATAGACTTAGGACCGTCGACCGTAAGCTCTCCACTCTTGCTATAGTATTTATCAGTCCATACCTTATAGTTATATGTACCCTTCTCAAGCTCTATTTTACATAGGCCACCATCGCTTGTCTTCTGCTCCACACCGTCAATATCTACTATAGCGTTTTTAGGAGTAAGTACAAAGCTGACAGGGTATTTCTCTGCCTCTATCGGTAGATTGCAGCTAAAGTCGATATTATCCACACGGACATCAATATCAACAGTTTTGCTTATCGTTCCGCTCTCAACAAGCAGAGTATGTTTGCCTAACAGTACATTAGGGATAGTAATCTTTAGTTCGTCATTTGTCTGACCCTTAAAGCTATTGTCAAGGTATACAGAGGCTCCAACGGCATTACTCTTGACCACAATAGAGAAGGTCTGATTAAGGCTCGCCAGCATCTGATACTCGCAGTTACCCTCCAGATTTAGTGTAACCTCATTACTCTGGCCAAAGTCAGGATGAGAGAGATAAAATCGGGTATTTGCCTTTGCCGTCATCTCAAGGATGAGCACATTGTCATAGTACTGGGCAACCCTCTGCTTTGCAAGGCCAGTGTTAGAGATAAACTTAACCTCAAGAGCTTCAACTTGCTCGCGCGTCATACGGTCAAACTTAATCTTGACACGCGCACAAGCATTGCGTGACAAATCTACGGCAATAGGGTCAATATTGACACCTGACAGAGCATCTGTCTGCACAGAGTGAAAACTCTCTGGGTAGAGAATAATAGACCGCTCCTGCTGCGCCAATGCAGTATAGGCAACAGTGAGCGCTACTATCAATATTGCTATTCGTCGTAACATAGATCTACCATTTACAACAACTCCTCTATACGATTTAAGAGCGGAGTAAAGTCAGAGTGAGAGTCTGCAAACTCGTCATAAGAGAGCTCTGTATGTCCACTCTGTGGCACATCAGAGATATACTTTACAGCAAGAAGTGGTATGCCCGCAGCATAGTCTCTTACTGCAATAGCCACAGCCATAATCTCCATATCAAAGATAGCAGAGCTACAGTCAAAACGCTTCATAATCTCTGTTGCACTACGACCATTGATAAACGAATCACCAGTAAAGACCGTTACAGAGTCTCTACCCGCAAGCGCATATTGATCTGTAAGCTCTGGGATAAAGCCCTCAGGGACATCACAGTCGTGATAAACAGCACAATTTGGAGCTACCACATCACCCTGCTTAAAGCCGAGGCTACCCGCAGCAAAACCGATAACTGCCACAGCCTCAAAAGGCTCCGAAGCCTTTGCTACTGCCGTAGCCACACCCGCCGCAGCACCAGCCTTGCCAATACCCGAGCAGATAAGTGTATAGTTA
>JAFOYS010000239.1 GCA_017391435.1 Alistipes sp.
GTTCCAAGAATACGCCCAGCCGATGATATAGACCTCAGTAAGTTCCCAAATGCCGTTACAGACGATCTCTTCAAGCGCATTGTAGCAATACTACGCATTGCAGTGCCATATACGGGTATGATAATCTCTACACGCGAGAGCACAGAGTCCCGAAAAGAGGTGCTCGATGTTGGCGTATCGCAAATTAGTGGAGGCTCTAAGACCACTGTCGGCGGTTACGCACTGAGCACAGAGAGCGAGGGCTCGGAGCAGTTTGATATCTCCGACCACCGCACCCTTGACCAGATTGTAGGTTGGCTTCTTAGTCTTGGATACCTGCCAAGTTTCTGCACAGCCTGCTATCGCGAAGGCAGAACCGGCGACCGCTTTATGAGCCTTGCAAAGGCGGGTACTATAGGCAACTGCTGCGCTCCAAATGCACTGATGACACTTATGGAGTACCTGTGTGACTACGCATCTGATAGCACAAAAGCTGCAGCACAAAATATTATAAGCCAAGAGCTTGCAAAGATACCATCAGAGCGAGTGCGAGAGATAACAACAAATCGCATAGCACAAATTATTAACGGAGAGCGCGACTTCCGCTTTTAACATACAATGAAGACACCAAATTCTGAAAGAGTACACATAGCATTTTTTGGCAACTGCAACAGTGGCAAATCGTCATTGATAAATGCTATTACAGGCGAACAGACATCTCTTGTATCAGATGTTGCTGGAACGACTACGGACCTTGTAAAGCGCTCTGTTGAACTGCCAGAGCTTGGTGCTGCTGTACTTATAGACACCCCAGGCCTTGACGACAACACTTCGCTCGGCACTTTACGCGTTGAGCAGAGCCGTAAAGCACTGATGCAGACAGATATAGCCGTAGTATTGCTTCCCGTAGCGGATGAGTTTTTAGAGAGGTTGCGTACTCTGGAGATTCCAACAATTAGAGTCACTCCAAAGGCCGATATTACAAGCAATATTTACCAAAACTCTATCCCCGTCAGCGCCACCACAAGAGCGGGTATAGATACTCTTCTTGCGACTATTGCCAAGTCCGCAGAGCAGAGTAGCCGACTTATCACCGAGCGCATTTGCAAGTCGGGCGACACCGTTCTGCTTGTTATGCCACAAGACAATTCCGCACCAAAAGGAAGGCTTATAAAACCTCAAGTAGAGGTTATTCGCGAGCTACTTGACCGAGGCTGTACGGCAATCTGTTGCCAACCTAACTGTCTTGCTGCAACGCTCAACGCTCTTACGACTCCACCAGACGCGATTATTACAGATTCATCGGCTTTTGCGGCAGTGAAACCACTTGTTCCAGCAGGTGTTCGCCTCACATCCTTCTCAATTCTTTTTGCTGACTATAAGGGTGATATTGAGCTATTTAGAGCTGGTGCAAAGCATCTACTTTCGCTACCACCAACAGCAAAAATACTTATTGCCGAGGCCTGCAGCCATACTCCACAAAACGAGGATATTGGTCGCGTAAAACTACCTCGCCTGCTACGCAAAAAGCTCGGCCAGACAATCACTATCGACACCGTGTCTGGTGTTGATTTTCCCGCTGACCTTACAGCCTACGACCTTGTTATCCACTGCGGGGCTTGTATGTTTACGCGACGATATGTCCTCTCGCGCACTGAGCAGGCAAAGATGCAAGGTGTTGCAATAACAAAC
>JAFOYS010000240.1 GCA_017391435.1 Alistipes sp.
CTTCAGTCACATTTTGGTCAATATTCTGTGTAAAAAATATAGAGTTCTTATTGACATCTATGTTCTTCTCTCCGCTGACCTTTCCATATACGACCTTCAGACTATGCCCGCCAATCATCACATCCGAAATTATGCATTTCATACTATCGCCCGTTTGTCCCTTAAACACACCGTCAAGATAGACATCCGCGTTAACAACATTACTCTCTACAACAATGCTGTAGGTCTGGTTTAGTGTTGCTTCAATCTGATACTCCTTGTTGCCCTCAAGGCTTAGTGTCACCTCGTTTGAAGTGCCGAAAGTAGGATGCTTAAGGTAGAATACCACTTGCGGTTTGGCAGTCATCTCAAGAATTAATACATTCTCGTAGTCGGCAACCTTGATTTTTGTCTTTTCAATAGTGCCAGACGGGAAAATAGCATCCAACTGAGCAAGCTGCTCGCGCGTCATCTTATGGAAGAATATCTTCAGTCGCGCACACGCTCGGCGGGAGAGGTCAAGACCTATCGGATCAACATTTGCACCAGTAAGCTCATCAGTCTGCACCGCGCGGAACGAGCTACGGTCAATAACGATAGAGTTTGTTATCTGCGCAGTTGTTGTCGCGCAGAGAAAAATAGTCAGTAGTATTGCAAAAATTCTTTACATACTACAAAGGTAATAAAAAATCTTGCGAGTGCAAGATTTTTTTCTTTAGCTATTGTCCTTTTTGAGGCTAACGGCTAATGGCCAATGGCTAACGGCCGACACCTACTGCTTTGTGTGCCAGATGACCGAGCTACTGTCGTCGTGCTCTGGCAGCGGCTTTGGCTGGTAGTCTGAGTATCCGAGGGCAATGGCGCACTCTACGGCCCAATGCTCTGGAATGTCAATAAAAGTTCTTAGATAATCTATAGCCTGCTCGCCCTCTGGGTTATCCTTCAGGCGTGGGCGGCCCTCAACGTGCACCCAGCACGAAGCAAGGCCCGCATCGACGGCCGCAAGCTGTAGGAAGGTAGCGCTAATAGCGCAGTTCTCACGCCACAGGTCGGTCTTTGTAGTATCTGCCGCAACAAGGATTGCTGCAGGGGCATCCTTCATAAACTCCGAGCCGTAGTCTCGCATAGCAGCCATACGCTCAAGGGTTGGCTTATCGTCTACAATAATAAAGCGTGTAGTACGCATATTACGAGACGAAGGGGCTGTAATAGCCTGATTTACAATATCTAACAACACTTCACGAGAGACCTCAACAGGAGTAAATCGACGCACTGAACGGCGGGTCTCAACAACTTTCTTAAAATCCATAACACTATCTTTTTTACACTTTGACTACAAATATACAAAAATTTTGCAAAATTTACCTATCTTTATGACAAATTACAGTGCAAGATGAACAACCGACTTTCGTTAGCCATAAGCGCAGTTATAAAGTATTTAGCGGGCGTTGCAGTAATGTCCGCCCTGCTGTTCCTACCAGCGGGGAGCTGGTGTTATATTGGCGCAATAAGGCTAATGTTGCTACTCTTTATCCCGATGTTTATCTTGGGCGTGGTGTTGCTCATTTTCGCACCGGAACTACTCAAAAAGCGACTAAAGAGCAAAGAGACGCGTACTAAGCAGAGCCTTGCCGTAAAGTTATCAGGGCTGATTTTTGTCGGCGGATTTATTGTCGCAGCACTTGACTTCCGAAACTCTTGGAGCAGCGTGCCGATGTGGGTTGTGGTAGTAGCTTCAGTAATTTTTATTCTATCCTACGCTCTCTATGGTGAGGTTATGCGCGAGAATATGTGGTTATCGCGAACAATAGAGGTATCTGAAAATCAAAAGGTTATAAGTAGTGGATTGTATAGTATCGTTCGCCATCCGATGTACAGTGCAACGCTTACCCTATTCTTAAGTATGCCTCTAATTTTAGGCTCTTGGTACTCTTTCGCTCTGCTAACACTCTACATACCAATTATTATCCTCAGAATCAAAGATGAGGAGCGGCTACTACACCGTGAACTTGATGGCTACACAGAGTACTGTCAAAGAGTGCGCTACAGGTTAATCCCTTACATTTGGTAGAGCAGAGAATCGCTGATAGGTCTTGAGTACCTTATTCGTATAGGCTATTGTGATATGTGGCTCCTTAAACTCGCCACCAACTACGGCCTCGTGGTTATAGAACTCCTCGCTACTTAGCAGCTGCAGATATTCACTCACCACACTCCACTCATACTTTGGCTCGTCATAGTACTCAGCAAGATTTCGCGCATCTATAATTCGCGAGGCGCCACAGTTGTAGCTCGCAATAGTAAATGCAATACGGTCTATCTCACCTACACTCTTTGGGACTTGCAACTGTCGCTGCATAGACTTATAGAGGCGGCAGGCAACATCTATATTTATTGCAGGGTCAAGCAACTCCTCTGCCGTAACATCCCAGTGGCGTGCAATATGTGGCATAACTTGCATAATGCCTACAGCACCACGCGAAGATGAGACATCGGCGCGAAAGCGAGACTCACTATGTGCTATAGCGCACATAAGCACCCAATCAAGGTTATGGCGACGGCATACGCGACGGAAAATATCGTCATAGGGCGAGATGATATACTCCCCTTCGGCAAGTAGCTCTTCGGGCTCTGGCTCAACAACATTAAAGACCTTGCCACGCGAGAAGAGCGGCATAAAAATCATTGCCAATATGGCTACAGCGATATATACAATATGGAGATATCTCTTCATTTTAGTCGTAGAAGGCCCACGAAATACCGATCTTAAACATTCCCGGATTGAGTGGGTAGCGAGCAATCTGGAAGGCCTCGCCATTACCAAATAGACCCTTATTTAGGTGCTGATACTTAAATAGTATACGCATTCTCTTCCACTTTGCCGAGACAAAGGCATCTAAATATGGGTAGTCGCCAATCTTAACCTCATTCTGATTGTAGAACACCGACAGCGCAGGATTGTAACCCTGAGCATAGTAAGATGTGTTAAACCTACCATCAACACCAATCTGCACGCGCAACACATCGCGCTTAACCCAGAACTCGTAGTAGTACGAAAGGAAGGCCGAGACAAGTGGCACAGGAACAACCTCACGGTCTGAAGTGAGCTGCACAAGCACTCGGTGGTTAAGATGCAGACCCTTGATAGTAAAGTCCTTCTGGGCATAGACACTTGTAAGGCTCACAGCACCGCTATGCTGCGCTGGCAAACAATCTGCACCATAGTAGACCTTGCCTGTCACAACGCTCTGCCAAAAACCGAGCTCAATGCCGTGGTCAGGAACTGTAAAGGCTACATTAAACCGCGTCTCATTCTCCTTGCTAAAGTCGTTCTGCCACATATAGTGGTTAGAGAGCCAGTGGTTCATCCAATATCCAGGCGAGGTTGAACTCTGCGAGAACTCTCCCGACAGCGTAAACGGCTTACTCTTTATAAACGCCGTAAAGGCCGCACGAGCACGAAGGTCAAAATCTCCACCACGATAACCAGATGGGTAGAGCTTAAACGATGCACCGTAGTCTACATACTTACGCACCTTACCGTCAATACCGGCATAGGCAAACCAAGCGGTCTTTTTCACACGCTCGTATTTTCCTGTAAGATAGTCTTTTAGCGCAAACTGAGAGTAAGTATGCAGATCTATACCTATACCGCCATCGATAGTTCCTACAACGCCGTTACGATCCCACGGCTGCACCTGAACAAAGATGCGGTTAGTGATTAGTCTCTCAGCAAGAGAGTCGCGAGTATTATCTGGATTGAGGAACCAATCCTTGTAGTAGGTATCTGTATGAGACTTGAATGTTCCATTCTCGTTACGCTCAAAGCGCTCATCGGTATATGTAGCGTACTTATCTGTATAGAGTTTGCTCCACGAGTTGTACTCAAACAAATGTCCGATGTATACTGCCGAGAGGTCTGCCATAGAGAAGTCACGCTCGGTCATTCGCTGAAGCGGAATACCTATAGACTGCTTTACAAAGAACGATGTATTCTTGTAGAGGTTATTTGCCTCAGCGGCAGCTAAACGCATAGGCACACCAGATGGCATCTCAAAGACAGTATCAGTAATTGCCCACTCACCAACAACACCACCACTCTCCTGCTGGTCAATATGGTTGTGCATAAAGGCGGCGTGAATAGAGTATCGCTTACCTGTATGGGCAAATGTTGTGGCAATATTCTGATTCTTGATTCGCGAACGGTCATACTTACCCCTTGAACCGCGAGCCTTGTAGTTTACCGAGAATGATGTCGATGGATTTATATTCTGCGAAGCGGTAATCTCAAAGTGCTCCTCACGATAACGCTTCTGACCAGACTCAAGATATGTCATCCAGATATATGGATGCTTCATATTGTAGAATGGCACATTCTCAAGGCTATATGCATATGCCTCATATGGGCGGGCAAAGGTAAACTCGCGCGAAGTGTTACGCTCAAAGTAGTTCACCTCCTGCGAAGCCTGACCAAGACCTCCTACAGAGTTGTTTCCCAGACGCTTGTGGTAGTGTGGATAGTCCAAACGCCACAGAGCAAGGGTTGTATCTATAGGAGAAACATTAACCTTGTTGGTATTACGGTCTACCACCCACTGGAAGTTTCTCAGTGCGCGGATAGAGTCGTTAAAGAAGTAAGACTCAAGGGGTTTGCGAGGCCTCTTCTCCTTCTTTGTAGAGTCCTGCTGCTCGCCCTGCTGACCCTCACCATTCTGACCATCAACGCCCATAGCGTTAGGATCTGCGCCCATACCGCCAAGGCCGTTCTGCATACCTGTAAGCGAGTTACCTCCACGGGCCGCATTGCGCTGACCACGCATAAGCGCACTTGCATCAAGCTGCGCCGAGGCACTACCTGCTACAAGTAGCAGTAGAAATGTGAGAAGTATTGATATGTAGCGCTTTAACTGCATTATCTCTTACAAAACAACCAACCGATAGTTGAGATTACAATATATAGAACGATAATTGTTGGTACAGAGTATACTCCAAGTGTCAAAAGTGCCACAATAGCCAGAGCTAAGAAGATATACTGACTCTTATTTGCACTCCAAGCAAGACTCTTAAGTTTGAACGAGAACATACGAATAGGACTTACAAGCAGCGCCGCCATAACAACAGATATAAGTGCTATCCACTCCACCTCAACAGCCTTGCCAGAGCTTATTGCTGCATAGACAAACGATGCACAGAAGAGCGCATTGGCAGGTGTTGGCAGACCCTCAAAACTCTCGTGCTGAGTCTCGTCAATATTAAACTTTGCAAGGCGCAGAGCCGAGAATGCCGCCATAATAAACGGCACATATACTATCGTATGTGCTACCACACCATCAAGACCAAACATTGTAGGGGCCTGAGCTGCAAAGGCATACATAACTGCCGCCGGAGCCACTCCAAAAGAGACCATATCGGCAAGCGAGTCAAGCTGCACTCCAATATCTGAATACTGCTTGAGCAGACGAGCCGTAAAACCATCAAAGAAATCGCACACTGCGCTTGCAACGATAAAGATTAACGCGAGGGTATAATCACCAACAACAAGCGAGGCAACAATAGAGAGACATCCGCAAAGCAGATTGCCAAGCGTAATGATATTTGGAACTGTAAACAACTTTATTTTCATTTTTCAGTACTTTTAACCCGACAAAGTTACAAAATATTTTTATCTTTGTACAATCAATCTAAAAATAGAGGTAGTTATGAGCCAAAAAAGAGAGATTTATTGCGTTATAATGGCTGGCGGAGTGGGTACTCGCTTCTGGCCAAAGAGCCGAAAGGGTATGCCAAAACAGTTTTTAGACATCCTTGGTACAGGCAAGTCATTTATCCGTATGACCTTTGAGCGCTTTAACAGAACTATACCCGCAGAGAATTTTATTGTTGTAACAAACCAACACTACAAAGAGCTTGTTCTGCAACATATTCCAGAGCTCTCCGTAGACCAGATTCTCTCAGAGCCTATAGGTCGCAACACCGCCCCTTGCATCTGCTATGCGGCAAACTACCTGAAGAGCAAAAACCCCGACTCGCTGATGGTCGTAACCCCTTCTGACCACTATGTGGCCAACGAAGAGGTATTTACAAACACCATTGAGAACTGTGTAGAGTTCTTAGAGACTACAGATGCTCTGATGACTATCGGTATTAACCCTACCCGCCCCGAGACCGGTTATGGCTATATTCAGATGAGCAACAAGGAGGCTATATCTCCTGTAAAGTGCTTTACCGAGAAGCCAAACCTTGAGGTTGCTCAGGCATTTATCCGCAGCGGTGAGTTTCTGTGGAACTCTGGCATATTTATCTGGAAGACAGAAACAATTCTCTCAGCCATTGAGCGCCATCTACCAGATATGTACGCCCTTTTTGACGGCATTGCGGAGCACTATGGCAAAGCTACTGAGTCTCAGGCTATTGCCGAGGTCTTTGCACAGTGCCGTGCTATATCTATAGACTACGGAGTTATGGAGAGTGCAGACAATGTCTTTGTACATAGCGGCGACTTTGGTTGGAGCGACATTGGCACTTGGGGCTCACTCTATCAGCACTCACGCAAGGACAAGTATGCCAATGTAAAACCTGCGGAAGGGTGCTACACCTACGACACTCGCAACAGCATCATCTCTCTGCCAAAGGATAAGGTGGCAGTGATTGCTGGTCTGCGCGACTATATTGTCGTAGATACGCCAGATGTACTACTTATCTGCCCTCGATCAGAGGAGCAGAACATTAAGAAATATATTGACGAAGTAAAATTTAACCAAGGAGATAAGTTCTGCTAATGGATATCAACACACTATACTCTGCTTTTGAGCAGTGCAATGGCGTTACGACAGACTCACGCACAGTTGGTCGTGGTGAGCTGTTTGTTGCCCTAAAAGGCGCTAACTTTAACGGCAATCTCTTTGCCGTAAAGGCCCTTGAGATGGGCGCAGCATACGCTGTTGTAGATGAGAGACCATCAACAGATTTGCCAGCTGAGTTAACAGAGCGAATTATTGTTGTTGAAGACTCACTACTTGCGCTGCAAGCTCTTGCTGCTGAGCATCGTCGCCGACTGCAGATACCTATTCTGGGTATTGTAGGCAGCAACGGCAAGACTACTACCAAAGAGCTTACAAGTCGCGTTCTTGCCCAGAAGTTTAACCTCTATGCTACTCAAGGAAATCTAAACAATCATATCGGCGTGCCATTGACACTGCTTGCTATGGACAGTAGCGTTGAGTTTGGCGTTGTTGAGATGGGTGCAAGCGCTCAGGGTGAGATTGCAACTCTCTGCTCAATCTGCCAGCCTAACTATGGCATAATAACAAACATCGGCAACGCGCACCTTGAGGGTTTTGGCGGTAAGGAGGGTATTATCAAGGGTAAAGGCGAGTTGTACGACTACCTTAACGCCAATGGAGGCAGAGCCTTTGTAGCCCAAGAGGACCAGACCCTTCAGCAGATGGTCACCGACAGAGTAGGACTAACTGTAGAGCCATACTCATACACTATTGCTGAGGGTTACAAGAGCAACCTCTCGGGCGACTACAACAGTCGTAACATCGCCGCAGCAGTGGCTATAGGTCGCTACTTTGACATTGCTCAACCTTCAATTGCTGCAGCTATTGAGAGCTACATACCACAAAACAACCGCTCGCAGGAGCAGAGTACCACACACGGCAACAGACTCATTATAGATTGCTACAACGCCAACCCTTCAAGTATGGAGGTGGCACTAGCCAATATAGCCACCAAAGAGGGCGCAAAACTGCTCATCTTGGGCGATATGCTTGAGCTTGGTCAGTGGAGCGAAGCTGAGCACTGCCGAATTCTTAAGATAGCAGCCGATATTGTCGGTGTAGACATCGTTCTTGTTGGCAAGAATTTCCGCAAGGCTGCACATAGTCTGGCTATCGACGCTATCTGCTGCAAGGATAGCACAGAGGCTATTGACTACCTTACACAGAGTCACATATCAAACACAACAATACTACTCAAGGGCTCTCGCGGTATTGCCCTTGAAAAACTCATTGATTGCCTATGAAACGAACTCTTTTAACCATTGCACTACTTGTAGTTTTCGCAACTTCTGCAACGGCAAAACACAACCCTCAGTGGCTTAAGGACGCGGTGATATACCACATCTACCCATCTACCTATATGGACTCTGATGGCAACGGCATTGGAGACCTTAAAGGAATCACCTCTCGCCTTGACTATATCAAAGAGTGCGGATTTAACTGCATCTGGATGTCGCCGTGCTTTGCAAGTGCCTGGGAAGATGGCGGTTACGACATTATTGACTACTATACAGTAGACCCACGCTTTGGCACAAATGAGGACCTTAAAACCCTTATTGACGCTGCTCATAGCAAGGGCATAAAGGTACTCCTTGACCTTGTTGCTGGTCATACTTCAGACAAACACCCGTGGTTTAAGGAGTCTTGCAAGGCGGAGCGAAATCAGTACTCCGACTACTACATCTGGTCTGTAGGCAAGAACTACAAGAAGCCAGGTCGTAAGTTTGTAGACAACGACTATCCTCGCGACGGATACTATATCCGCAACTTCTTTGAGTGTCAGCCAGCGCTCAACTACGGCTACTACAACCCTAAGCCAAACCACCATTGGGAGCAGGGCTACAACGCC
>JAFOYS010000241.1 GCA_017391435.1 Alistipes sp.
GGCCTCTTTGGCTTCGTTAGACCTGCGAGTAGTACTTGCAAATATCCAGCAACCGCTTGACACTGTGCAGCAATACCTAAGTAGCCTTGCAATTATCCCAGAGCAGAGGGTCTCCCTCACGGAGATTGTTGTTGGCTGGCTTGGTAAGGTTGTAGACTACCAGACAATCAATACAGCCTTCTCTTCTGTTGTAGATGTGACACTAAGTTTTGTTGTTGCCTTCTTCTCAGTATCTTTTATCACCTTCTTCTTCCTTAAGGAGGATGGACTGTTCTATAAGATGGTTACCGCACTCTTCCCATCGCGCTATGTTGATAATGTCACCCGCGCGCTGGATAAGATTACAGTGCTGCTGTCGCGATATTTTACAGGATTGCTCTTTGAGAGCCTGATACTTATGACGGTTATCTCTGTTGTGCTGATGCTCTTTGGCCTTGCAGTTGAGGATGCCTGCTTTATAGGCGTTATTATGGGTGTGATGAATGTCATCCCATATGCCGGCCCGCTTATGGGTGGTGTGGCGTCTATGTTTGTGGGTATTGTTGCACCTATAGATGGTTGTACAATAGGTTATACCCTTGCCGTTATTGTAGGTACGCTGATGACTGTAAAGGGTATTGACGACTTTGTTATTCAGCCAACGCTCTACTCAGAGAGGGTAAATGCCCATCCGCTTGAGGTCTTTATAGTCATCCTTCTGGCTGGCTCTGTTGGTGGAATTTTAGGAATGCTACTTGCTATACCTTCATATACAGTGTTGCGTGTATTTGCTAAGGAGTTCTTCTCGCAGTATACGCTGGTTAAAAATCTTACAAAGGATATATAATGGAGGGTGTAGAGGTTATTGCAGAGGTAGTGTCGGGTAATCGTTTGGGTCGTAAGCTCGGATTCCCGACGGCAAATATGGATATTTCAAATCGTGAAGATATTTCAAATGGCGTCTATCGCTCAAAGATTGTCATCGACGGAGTGGTATACAATGCAATGTCAAATGTAGGCGTGCGCCCATCTGTAGATAGCACAGGCCGTTGGCTTGAGACCCATATTTTTGATTTTCACGGTGATTTGTACGGCAGAGTGCTTGCCGTAACGCTTGTTGACAAGATTCGCAACGAGCGTAAGTTTGCCTCTGTTGCAGAGCTCAGACAGCAGCTTGAGCACGATATGGAGTATTGTAAAAGTCAACTTTAAACACAAAGATAAATGAAAAAGTCAGTAGTTTCTTCTTTTGATGTAGACCACCGCACACTTACGGAGGGCCTCTATCTGCGTTCAACATATACAATTAATGAGACTCTGCAGGTTCTTTCGTGGGACTTGCGTTTTACTGCCCCTATGGCTCGCCAGCCGCTTAGTGCTGGTACTATCCACACTATTGAGCACCTTATGGCCTACTACTTGCGCTTGGACGAGACTATCGGCAGCGCTATTGTTAGCTTCTGTCCTATGGGCTGCCAGACCGGTTTCTACCTCTCTACTATGAATAGCGTTACGGCAGAGGATATTGCAGCGGCGCTTATCCGTGTGTATAACAATGTCTTTCCAATCCACAGCACCGAGGATATCGTAGGCCTTAATGAGATTCAGTGTGGTAACCCTTACCTATACGATATTGAGGGTACAAACGCTGCAATGGAGAAGTATATCAACCTACTTAATAATAGATAGTTATGAGAGTACTTGTTGTAGCTCCTACGGGTAGAGAGTATAAGTATATGCGCTCTACATTAGATAAGGCAAATAATCTAAAGCATAACTATACACTTATCTGCTCGGGTATTGGCAAGGCTGGTGCTGCGGCGGGTGTGGCTACGGCAGTAGCAAAGGCTTCGGAGCCTTTTGAGGCTGTGGCGGTCATCGGTTTTGCTGCGGGTAGCCTCGGCTTTAAGCAGGGTGATGTGGTAGCTCCAAATTGTGCTGTTTATCACGACTGTGATGTGCCTGAGGGCTTTATCCCAGAGCTTACTGATCAATATGCGCTTGCAGGTAGTGACTCTGTAACGGTCTTTACTGGCGACTCGTTTATCAATGGTCGTAGTGCAACAGAGATTATGAAGAGTTTTGACTGTAGCTCTGCTATCTTTGATATGGAGATTATGGCTGTGGCTATTGCAGTAAGAGATTACGCTGCGGGCATACCACTTCTTGCTGTAAAGTATATCTCTGATGTGCCACAGAGTGGACATACAGAGCTCTCTTATGACGAGTTTGCAGACTCTCACTCTGACTTTACTCCGCTCTTAAATCGTATA
>JAFOYS010000242.1 GCA_017391435.1 Alistipes sp.
CTTGGTAATGACGAGGTTGCAGCAGCAGTTGACAAGGCTATGTCTGCAGCACTTACAAACTACCTTGAGGAGAATCCAAAGAATGCCCGCGCAATTGTAGAGAAGGTGATCCTTGCAGCTACAGCTCGTCACGCAGCTCGTGCAGCTCGTGAGTCTGTACAGCGTAAGTCTCCACTCTCTGGTGCAGGTCTACCTGGTAAGCTTGCGGACTGTTCAAGTCGAGATCGATCAATAGCTGAGATCTTCTTCGTCGAGGGAGACTCTGCGGGTGGTACTGCAAAACAGGGTCGTGACCGTAACTTCCAGGCTATTATGCCACTGCGTGGTAAGATTCTTAATGTTGAGAAGGCTCTTGAGCACCGTATGTGGGACAATCAGGAGATTAAGAATATGTTTATCGCTCTGGGCGTGAAGATTGGTACGGCTGAAGATAGCAAAGCTCTTAACCTTGAGGGTCTGCGTTATGACAAGATTATCATTATGACCGATGCCGATGTGGACGGTGCACATATTGCAACACTGATGCTTACATTCTTCTTCCGCAAGATGCGTGAGTTGATTGAGAATGGACACATCTACATTGCTACCCCACCGCTCTACCTTGTTAAGAAGGGTAACCGCGAGCGTTACTGTTGGTCAGATGAGGAGCGCGATGCACTTATTGAGGAGCTTGGTAAGGGTGTTAAGATTACCCGATACAAAGGTCTTGGTGAGATGAACGCAACACAGCTCTGGGAGACAACAATGAACCCTGAGACTCGTATTCTCCGACAGGTGACTATTGAGAATGCTATTGAGGCAGATCGTATTTTCTCAATGCTTATGGGTGATGAGGTTGGCCCTCGTCGTGAGTTTATTGAGGCTAATGCGACCTACGCAAATATTGACGCATAATTTAGTAAATACTACTTTGGGAATGGCTTATGCTATTCCCAATTTTTATACCTAAAACACTACAACTATGGAGGTAACAGTAATTGGTGTCGCTGGCGGCACAGGTTCGGGTAAGAGCACCCTTGTAAAGCGCTTGCAGGAGGCTTTCCGTAGCGAGGATGTGGCAACTCTCTGCCACGATTACTACTACAAGGCCCATCCAGAACTAACATACGAAGAGCGAACCAAGCTCAACTATGATCATCCGCAATCTTTTGACACAGATATGCTTGTAGAGCATATCCGCGCACTAAAGAGCAATGTTGCCATTGAGCGACCTGTTTACTCCTTTGTAGACCACAATCGCACATCAGAGACTGTACCGGTAAAGCCATCAAAGGTCATTATTATTGACGGTATACTTATCTTTGAAAATAAGGAGCTGCGAGATATGATGGATATCAAGGTCTTTGTAGACACTGATGCAGATCTTCGCCTTGCACGCCGCATTTTGCGCGATGTACGCGAGAGAGGCAGAAGTATGGAGTCTGTAATTGACCAATACACCACAACCGTGAAGCCAATGCACGAGGAGTTTGTTGAGCCATCAAAGCGCTATGCTGATGTGATTATCCCTGAGGGCGGTTTTAACTCTGTTGCCGTACAGATGCTCATCCAGAACATCCGCTCAATAGTAGAGAAATAGAGAATTTCAACAAATAAAAAGGTCCAGCAAGATTTTGCTGGACTTTTTTGTGTATAAACCCCTATTAAACCTCGGCAAGCTTCTTTATCTCACTTAACAGATTAAGCGCCTGAAGCGGAGTTAACGAGTTGATATCAAGGTCTTTTATCTGATCGCGAATTTGAATCAGGACTGGGTCATCAATCTTAAACATAGAGAGCTGTATAGCATCTGCTGCCGGCTGTGTAACCCCAGCCACGGATGGAGATGGTTTACGACCACGCTTGCGAGCAGATGGAGATACAGATGGTACAATCTCGTTATTTCCATAGACCTGCTCAAGGTTTTTGAGTATTGTCGTCGCCCTGTCAACAATAGAGAGTGGCATACCCGCCATACGAGCAACGTGGATACCGAACGAGTGCTCCGTACCACCCTTTTCAAGTTTACGCAAAAATACAATAGTATTATCAACCTCCTTTACAGAGACGTGATAGTTCTTTACACGCTTACACATCTGCTCAAGTTCATTTAGCTCGTGGTAGTGTGTAGCAAAGAGTGTACGAGGATGAAGTTCCTTATAGTCGTGCAGATACTCAACCATAGACCAAGCGATTGAGATACCGTCGTAGGTGCTCGTTCCACGACCAATCTCATCAAGCAGCACAAGGCTTCGTTTAGAGATATTGTTAAGGATGCTTGCGCTCTCCAACATCTCAACCATAAATGTAGACTCTCCCTGAGAGATATTATCACTTGCTCCAACGCGGGTAAATATCTTATCTACAATACCGATATGCGCGCTATCTGCAGGCACAAACGAACCCATCTGTGCCATAAGCACTATAAGTGCCGTCTGACGCAAGAGGGCCGACTTACCCGACATATTAGGACCTGTGATAATTATTATCTGCTCGCCATTTGAGTCCAGAATAAGGTCGTTAGGAATATACTGCTCACCCACATCCATAAGCGTCTCAATAACCGGATGGCGGGCTGCCTTAAGCTCAATCTTCAACCCATTATCAAGTGTTGGTCTTGAGTAGTTTCGCTCTATGGCAAGAGTGGCAAAACTATGTAGACAGTCTACCGTTGCCACAGCCTTTGCATCTGCCTGTAACTCTCTGAGGTGCTGCGAGATAAAGGCAAGAAGGTCGTTATATATCTGCTGCTCAAGAACAAGCATACGCTCCTCGGCTCCAAGAATCTTACTCTCGTACTCTTTCAGCTCCTCGGTAATATATCTCTCAGCCGCAGTAAGGGTCTGCTTACGAATCCAATTCTCTGGCACCCTATCTTTATAGGTATTTCGCACCTCAATATAGTAGCCAAAGACATTGTTATAACTAATCTTGAGAGACGGAATGCCTGTAGCTTCACTCTCACGCTGCTGAATAGCCTGCAACACATCCTTGCCGTGCAGAGCCACGCGACGCAAATCATCAAGCTCTGCATTTACGCCATCGGCAATAATACCACCCTTCTGAATCTGGTTATTTGTAGGATCAGGATATATGTCGTGAGCAAGACGATCTCGCACAGCCGTAAGTGGATCTATCTTGGCCGCCAAGTTATGCAGCACTGCCATCTCGGTAGACTCCAGCGCAGCCTTGAGTAGCTCTACGGCAGAGAGCGAGTTCTTCAACTGCACTAACTCTCGGGGAGTAACTCTCTGTGAGGCAACACGAGAGACAATACGCTCAAGGTCACCGATAGCAGAGATCTGCTCCTTAACACAACCAGCCAATGATCTATCATCCACAAAGGCGCTTACAACATCCTGACGGCGAACAATCTGCTCAATATCGAGTATCGGCATTGCAATCCATCGGCGAAGAAGTCGTCCACCCATAGGTGTATGGGTGCGGTCAACGACCTTAGCAAATGAGGTATCCCCGCCACCATTAGAGTGGAATAGCTCAAGGTTGCGGATAGTAAACTTATCTACCCAGACATAGTCGCCCTGATCAAGACGAGAGATAGAACTGATATGCGCTATCTGCTTATGCTCAGTAAACTCAAGGTAGTAGAGAATAGCACCAGCAGCAGTTACACCCTCCACAAGCTCTTCTACACCAAAGCCGCGCAAAGAGTGGACACCAAACTGTGTACAAAGCTTCTCAACATTGACCTGATGCGAGAACACCCACTGCTCAAGGCGGTATGTATAGTGTTTTGTACCGAAAATTGACCTAAACCTATCCTCACATCCACGCTGATATACAATCTCCTTTGGCGCAAAACTGGAGATAAGCTTCTCTATATATCTATCATCGCCCTGGGCAACAAAGAATTCACCCGTAGTAATATCAAGAAATGCAACTCCTGTGCTACTCTTACCAAAGTGAACTGAGGCAAGGTATATATTCTCCTTATTCTCAACAAGATTCTCACTCAGTGTCACAGCAGGTGTAACAAGCTCTATAACACCTCTCTTGACAAGGCCCTTCACTGTCTTTGGATCCTCCAACTGCTCACATATAGCCACACGCTTGCCAGCACGAACAAGTTTTGGAAGATATGTCTCTACTGCGTGATGAGGAAAGCCGGCTAACTCTACCGACGAAGCTGCACCATTAGCTCGCTTTGTAAGTGTTATACCCAGAATAGACGAGGCCTGAATAGCATCATCTCCGAAGGTCTCATAAAAGTCACCGACACGAAACAGAAGAATCGCATCTGGGTGGACAGCCTTGATCTGATAGTACTGCTTCATCAAGGGTGTCTCTACATATTTTTTCTCCACTGCCATAATTGGCAAAGGTAGCTATTTTAGCTGATTATTCAAAGAAACTATCGTCAAAATTGACTAAAAAAACTCTCTCTGTAGCTCGCGTAATAGCCGTATATAGCCAACGAAGCATATCTTTAGTCATCGGTTCATCTCCAAAGAGAAATCTATCGATAAAAACTGCGCTCCACTGACCTCCTTGCGCCTTATGACAGGTAACAGCATAAGAGAACTTTATCTGCAGAGCATTGTAGTACTCATTCTCTCGTATCTCCTTGAAGCGTTTGATTTTACTCTTTATATCCGTATAATCTTTCTCCACCTCGTAGAACAGTTGTTGCGACTGCTCATAGGTAAGAGATGGAGACTCAGAGCTAAGCGTATCTAACAGAACTTTACACTCAATCTCCGTATTGTCATAGTCTGCAAACTCAAGCACTGCCGAGGCATATCTAAACCCGTAAAGTGACTCGAAGCGACGAATACGCTTGAGCTTTGCAATATCTCCATTTGCAATAAAACTCATTGGGCAATTCTCAATGCACTCTGTGTAGTGATAGTTGTTTTTTACCACCATTAACATATCACCACTCTCGATCTCCTCTTCTGCATAGAGAGTATTGCGTCTAATACCCTCATTATAACGATTAGCACGCTTATTTGAGCGGGTGATAACTATTGTCTCATCGCGTCCATAGCGGTCATAGCACTCCTCAAGGCGCTCTAAAAATTCACCGCCACCAACCGCCTCCACATCATCAAAAGATGTGTCAAGTTTTGGTATCTCGTAAATACCATTTTCAAGCATACACCTAACAAGTGTAGCGTTAAAAAGTATACCTGAACTCTGCTCCTGGCGCACCACCTCGTCCATTGTCTGATAGACAACATCGGCATAAGGCAATAGCTCGGCAGGAGAGAGCGCCGGACTGAAATCATCGCCCACAGGAGGCAGCTGCGCCGAGTCTCCGACAAGCATCAGACGGCAGTGCTTACCGCTTCTGACATACTGAATCAAATCCTCTAACAGTGAACCACTTCCAAACAGAGTCTTATCCGAACTACTACCCGACGAGAGCATTGACGCCTCATCTACAATAAAGAGTGCATCAACCTCACGATTTAGATTTAGCGAGAATTTAGACTCATACTGGGCATTTGTCTGCTCACGATATATCTTCTTATGGATAGTAAGAGCCTTCTCATTTGTATAACGAGAGAGCACCTTAGCCGCACGACCCGTAGGAGCAAGCAGTATAGTCTTAATACCCAACGACTTAAGTGCCGCGACAACTGCGGCAATAAGCGTAGTTTTACCTGTTCCCGCATAACCGTTAAGCACAAAAAATCTCGAAAAATCATCATCCGAAAGGTACTCCGAGAGCGAATTGATGATTTTTTTTTGATTTTCCGTTGGTTGGAACAATAATTTTTCGTAAATTTGGGTCGCAATTGTGGTGCTATGCATTTTCAGTTGTTTTAATTGGCTACAAACATAGCATTTTTTTCGTAGCTCTGCAACTAAACAAAAAAATTATAAATTAAAATTATTTCTAAAAATGGGAAAGAAACTACTTCAATTAGTGCTCGCTTTGGCGGTAGTAGGTTTGGGATTCTATGTTTATGTACTTATCTCAACCCCTATTAAGTTTGCTGAGGAGCAGAAAATTCGTGAGAAGGCTGTTATCACACGCATCAAGGACATCCGTACTGCGGAGCGTCAGTTCAAGAGCAAGTACCAGCACTTTACTGCAGACTTTGACTCACTTATCAACTTCGTACTCAATGAGACAATGGAGGGTGAGCGTCGTCTTATCGACGAGGATGACTCTGTAGCAATGGCTCAGGCTCGTAAGAAGTATGGTCGCAAGTTTAAGAATGTTGAGAAGTTCACATACTCTATCAAGGACTCTCTATTCAAGCACCTTAGCGAGGAGGATATCAATAACCTTCGTTATATCCCATACTCAGACAACAAGGAGTTCTACCTTGAGGCTGCAATCCTTACTACTGAGTCTAAGATTGTTATCCCTACTGTAGAGTGCCGCGCACCTTACATCAACTTCCTTGATACTGTTGCTTATCGTCAGGAGGTTATCAATCTTGTAGACAACTGTCTGAATGTACTTAACAAGTATCCGGGCATCAAGTTCGGTGCTATGGACCGTGGTAACAATGAGGCAGGTAACTGGGAGGAGCTCTAGTAGTTCCGAAAGTAAAGCGTCCATCCGTCTTGCTTCGGGTGGACGCTTTTTTTCTATATCTACGCTTAGCAATCTAACATCTAACGAGGATATAGTTGTGTGCGTAGACACTGCTCGTGTCACGCTTATTCCACAAGCAATGGCCACCCAGATTAGTGCCGAGGAGGCACTATCTATCACAGGCCAAACTATCTGCGAGGATGAGACTGCTATATACTCTCAGACTGTAGGGAACACCGTGGCCGCTATAGCAATATCAAGCAGCTGCTACCAGAGCCTTGTGTCACAGCTGGGCAGACAACTATCTTTTACCACGCCACTACTCTCTATCTCTCACCGAGGGGAGCAGTGCTTGGCATTAGAGATTGTAGATAACATCTGCTACCTTCGCCTATACTACCCTACGCTTAAGGTTGCCGAGGCATTTGAATTTACAAGCAACGAAGAGCTTCTCTTCTACATAACAAACATTTTAACCGCTTCTAACACCCCAACAGATATACCTATATATATTATAGGGGCTAAGGAGCAGGTAAAAGCATTGAAAAAGTACTATAAAGTAATATGCGAATAATAAGTGGTAAGTATCGCGGACGAGCAATCAATCCGCCAAAAAATTTACGCGCAAGACCCACAACAGATTTTGCAAAGGAGAACCTATTTAACATCCTTCAGAATCTTGTAGATTTTGAGCAGTGCGATGTTCTTGATCTATTTGCTGGTACCGGCTCTATTAGCTACGAGTTTGCTTCTCGCGGAGCAAAGAGCATCACATCTGTAGAGATCAATGCCGTACACCACAACTTTATTCGCAATACCGCCAGAGCACTTGGTGCCGAGAATATCTACCCTGTAAAGGCGAATGTTTTTCTCTATCTTAAGAGCTGTCCAAAGAGTTTTGATATTGTTTTTTCTGACGCTCCGTACGATTTAGAAAACTTAGAGCAGGTTGTAGATCTCGTTCTGGGAGAAAATATCCTTAATGAGGAGGGAATTTTCATTTTTGAGCACTCAGATAAGTACAATTTTGAAAACCATCCATTATTCTGGCAATCAAGAAGTTACGGTAGTGTGCAATTCTCCTTCTTTAAAAAGTAATATTTTTTTTTCAAAAAAAGTCTCAAAAAAATTTGGAGATTGAAAAATTTGCTCTATCTTTGCACTCGCAATCAGAGATAGATAATACTACTGAAAGCAAGGTTCTTGGTGCGTTAGTTCAGCTGGTTAGAATACGTGCCTGTCACGCACGGGGTCAGGGGTTCGAGTCCCCTACGCACCGCACCAAAGAAGACAATCGAAAGGTTGTCTTCTTTTTTGTATCTATA
>JAFOYS010000243.1 GCA_017391435.1 Alistipes sp.
GGAATTTAATGAAGTTAGGGAATTTAGCAAAAAAAATCACTAATCTCGCTAATCTCCTTAAACTCCTTAATTTCACTACTGTCGGCAAATTTGCCGACACCGCTAAAAAGCTAATAGCTAATGGCTAACAGCCAAAGGCCATTTTGTTGTCAAAAGGTAGTAGTTGCAACGCCGCGATTAAGCCGAGAGCAGTAGCAGTCGCACACCGAAGGTGCAAAAGGCGAAGATTGAAAACGGGAACTTGTTCACAGATTTTTCAATTTCGCATTTTGAAGTGCTTGCACTGCGACTGATATTGCCGAAACGCAGCGGGGAAGGGTCGCCAAAGGCGAGCCAACGCTCGGCGAGAAAAAATTGGCGTAGGATAGTACTCAAAACGTACAGCCAAGACAATTTTTCTCGTTAGCGGCAGCAAATGCTGCCTTTTCACAACAAAATCACAACAAAAACAGAGTATCCGCGGCTTCACGACCGAAACTATCCACAGCACGCACTCGCAGGTGGGTAGATGTGCTGTCTGTTTTGACGCGGAAGAGGTGTTGAGGGCTATTGCGTGGAATGTTTATCTTCTTGCCACGAGAGTTTTTGTGACGGATAACGGTTGTGGCCTGGGTGTAGATTGGATCATCGTGGTATACACGGCGCGGCTTGAGCTGCTTTGTATCGTCCCACACCTCAAGCTTTGTACCTGGCTCCTCGCACCAGTAGTTTATGTAGACATAGTCTGCATACGACTCATCTCCATAGTTCATTCGCTTGTTAGGGTATGCGCGCAGCATATTCTGTATATCGACATCTGTGCGATACTTCTCTCCCATCTTTCGCATATCATAGAGGCGGAACGGAAGAGTATCCTCAACCGAGCAGAATTGCCACTTAACATCCCTGCCGTCATAGTCAAAGACCTCAAAGCCCGCTGGACTGCCGTCGCTACAGATATGCGGAAAATTGTTGTAGCCTGTCTCCCAATTGTTTCCCGAGAGCGATGTTACAGTGTGCTCAGTAATGTTTTGTAACTCTTTAGGTTTTGATACTCGGCGGCGATGGATGTGCGCCGTAACAAATCTTACAGAGCTAAAGTCATCAAAGCAACTTACAAGAGAGTCTGTATCTTCAGCCTTTGACAGAGCCTTGATAATCTTGTTCTTATTGGACATTCTGATTACGCTATGGTGCATACAGACCACTATCGGAGTGCTCTTATCCTCAACATATTGCAGATCTCTACGCAGCCAAGCAAGACAGTCGGCACTCACACGGCGGTCATAGTTTCGCTTACCGACAATCTCTGTAGGATACTTGCCATCACCAGCATCGTTCCGAAAGGCTGTATTATCAAGCACCACATAGTGCACCTGACCGATATTAAACGAGTAGAAGCGTGGCGCACAAGTTGTTGCATAGAGCGTAGATGCTTCGTGGTCAGTAAGTATACCGGCAGGCACTGCGCCATCGTACTCATTCTCACCCATAACAGTGTAGAACATTGCCGGATAGCGCACTGTGGCGAGCATACTTACAACATCCGAGGGGTCTATATCCTGCGAATACCAAGCGTCATTACGACATAAATCACCAAGAATCACCGAGTAGACCGGAATGCTATCCTTAACCGCAGCAGCACGACGCAGTGCTGGCAGACACTTGCGCTTGAACTGTAGCATATCCTCATTTCGGGCTGCTATGTGCATA
>JAFOYS010000244.1 GCA_017391435.1 Alistipes sp.
GCTACAGGCTGCGTAGAACTTCTTTGTGAGACCTACTCACACTCTCTTGCAGCACTGTCAAGCAAGGAGGACTTTACAGAGCAGGTAAAGGCTCATATGGCTATGCTGAAGAAGGAGTTTGGTGTAAAGCCAAAGGCATTCCGCAATACAGAGCTTATCTACTCTGACGAGATTGGTGCAATGGTTGGCGCACTTGGTTTCAAGACTATCCTTGCTGAGGGTGCAAAGCACGTTCTTGGTTGGAAGTCTCCAGACTATGTCTATGCAAGTGCTGGTGACCAGAGCCTGCGCGTACTTCTTCGCAACTATAAACTCTCTGACGATATCGCATTCCGCTTCTCAAATCAGGGCTGGGATGAGTATCCACTTACAGCAGATAAGTATGCTCAGTGGGTTAACGACGCAGAGGGCGAGGTAGTAAACCTCTTTATGGACTACGAGACCTTCGGTGAGCACCAGAAGGCTACTACCGGCATCTTTGACTTTGTTAAGGCACTGCCAAAGGCGCTACTTAATGCAGGTGTTAAGTTTGCTACTGTCTCTGAGACCGCTGCTGAGCACCAGCCTGTAGCTGTTATCCACTGCCCTCACGTAATGTCTTGGGCTGACGAGGAGCGCGATATTACCGCTTGGCTTGGTAACGACCTTCAGAACGAGGCCTTTGCAAAGATTTACGAGCTTAAGGATAAGGTTCGTAGCCTTAAGAGCGAGGACTTTAACTATGTTTGGAACTTTATGCAGACCTCAGACCACTTCTACTATATGGCAACAAAGTGGCTCTCTGATGGCGATGTTCACTCATACTTCAACCCTTATGGTTCATCTTACGAGGCATTTATCAACTATATGAATGTCCTGTCAGACTTCCAGATTGAGGTAGAGAAGGCCCTTGCAGCAAAGAAATCTCGCAAGAAGAGCAAGTAACAAACCTGTCACTATACAAAAATTCCGCTGTAGACCCTACGGCGGATTTTTTTGTATTTTGGGGGATATTTTGTAACTTTGTTGAAAATCGAGGAGTATGAAACGACTATTTTTTATCTCTCTGTTGGCTGTCCTGTGTCAAGGCGTGACAGCGCAGTTCTACACAACCGAAAACCGTCCAGCGGCTATTCGCTTCTTTAATCGTCCGACAGAGCGTCGCGAGATTGTTCTGCCGACTATTGACGGATATACGCTCTACAAAGCTGATTTTCACACACATACGATATACTCTGATGGCGATGTGACTCCGCGTCAGAGGGTGCGTGAGGCGTGGTACGATGGCTTGGATATTTTGGCGATCACTGACCATCTTGAGATTCGTACCTACGAGAAGTTTATGCTCAAGGTGCTTGCGCCGTACAATACGACAGACGAGCCATTCAAGTACGAGCACGCAGGTATTGCCAACAAAAAGGATAATAACTATCCCGTTATGGCCAATCTCAATGCGGCCTATGACGAGGCGGTCTACTATGCTGAGCGAGAGAATCTTCCGATTATGCTTGTGCGCGGAACGGAGATTTGGCGAAATACAAAGAGTATTGGCGAGTACAACGCTCTGTTTCTCAATGATATAAATGCTATTTGCCACCCAGACATCTTTGAGTCTTTCCGTAGGGTCAAGGAGCAGGGTGGACTGATTATGCACAACCATCCGGGCTATACCCGCACAACGAGCGAGATTGCCGAGGGCGAGCAGGCGCGTGCATACAGCGAGGGGTGGATAGATGGCGTGGAGGCTATCAACAGCACATCGCTCTATAAGGGTATAATCAGCCGTTGTCTTGACCGCGGACTCTTTATGATGGCAAATACCGATGCTCACGGCCCTACTTCGCACGATTGGCCTGCTACTGGCGAGTTCTTCAGAACAATGACCTTCATTATGGCAAAGAGTTGCACTGAGAAGGATATCAAGGAGGCACTCAAGGCTGGTCGCACAATCGGTTATATGGCTAATAACCTCTTTGGAGATGAGAGATACCTCTCGGCCTTTATAAATGAGGCGGTTACTTGTCGTATAGTTAGCAGAAACGATAAAGGGGATGTTACCTATAGTCTAACAAACAGTTGTTCAGTGCCTTTTACCCTCTGTCGTGGCACATCAATACACCGCCTAAAGCCGTTTACGACGCTCAAGATAACTATTAGCAAAGGTGCAGAGCCAAAGTTTAAGGTGGACAATATGTGGCACCGAGATGAGCAGCACCCGACAGTAATTATTGCTGTAGATAAAAAAAAGTGAGATAAGAGAGACAACATATTAAAAAAAAGCATATCTTTGTAGTGTAGAAGGTGTCTTTATGCAGTGATGCATTAAGATGAAAAGGAAATTCGGTGAGAATCCGAAACAGTACCTGCTGCTGTAAGTTCCTATCCTTTAGGGATATATGTTCGGGCAAAAGGCCATTGGGAAACCGAGAAGGCGCACGAGCGGAACAAGTCAGAAGACCTGCCTCTACTAAATATGATTTTTCAACCTGCAGGATAACGGGTCAAAATCAAAACTCATCTGAGGCTGAGGTTGGTGCACAAATCAAGGACAAAGGGAGGTTTTGAAACAGACGCTGTAATCCTAAGGGTTACAGCGTTCTTTTTTTTTAACAATTTCTAACAGGTTATTAGAATGAAAAGTTTTTTATTTGTGGCACTGATACCTATATTATTATTAGGTGGGTGTAGTTATGATGACTCCTCATTGTGGGAGGCTATGGATGAGGTAAAAGAGCAGACAGAGCAGAATAGGCAGGACATTGCTACGCTCTCGGCGCTTGTAGAGGCTCTTAACAAGGGTAAGGTTATACTTGCTACCGAGTATACCAATGATGGCGTAAAGCTTACTTTTAGTGACGGCAGTAGTGTTACCATAAAAAATGGCACAAACGGTAAGGATGGTGCCGATGGTAAGGATGGCGTAAATGGCACAAACGGCAAAGACGGTGCTGACGGCAAAGACGGCGCTAATGGTAAAGATGGTAAGGATGGTACTGACGGCAAGGATGGCAAGGACGGAGATTCGTTCTTTGTCTCGGTAGTTGAGACTGAAACGACAGTTACTATTACCCTTGCAGATGGTCGTGTGATTGTTCTGCAGAAGGCTGTTGAGGGTGGTGATGGTAATCAGGACGATTCGGATACAACCTATACTCTTCGCACACTTAGCTTTGAGGATAGTAGCGCCAAATTTAGCCCATACGCATTGGACTATTGCGGTGTGAATGTTAGCAGTTGGAGTGACCTTATAGATCCACTGCAGTATGGTGGCGATATGCTCTACAGTATGAATGGAGGTACCTACTATTGGTATGACCAGGGCAATACAGAACTTGCTCATAGTTGTATAATCCCATATTGGACAGGTGGTCAGGCGTTGTCAAACTACGCTATTGCCGACTTTACCTCTCTGCCAGATGGTTACTACGGCTGGTATGAGCTTCAGTTGGCTACGCCTATTGGTGGACACGGTGGCTCGGCAAACTTCTGCGTGCATAATGGTTATGTAGATAGCTATAACACAGGTGTTTACGATGCACAGATGCAGGGATTTGAGTTTGCAGATGGTGTAGAGAGGGTCGTTGACCATATGTATGTGACTAACACCTGCTATGTGCTCAATTCGCTGACTGTAGGCGACGGCTTTGCACCACCAGCTATTGATAGCTCGCTCTTTAAGATTGTTGCATATGGTTATAACAGTGCCGAACAACTTGTAGGCTCAGCAGAGCTTGTTCTCTGTGAGGGAACAGTTCCAGTTGTAGAGTGGGTTAAATGGGACCTCTCACCGCTTGGCAAGGTGGCAAAGATTGCCTTTAACTTTGTTCCGAGCGACGACCTTGTGGGCAGTTATGGAATGAATACACCTGCTTACTTCGCATATGACGATGTGGCAGTTAGATTTGATAAAAACAATGATTAAAAGAATTTTTGCTTTACTCTCTTTGGCTCTTATCGCGCTATCCTGTAACAGGGATGGCGTGATAGTGGCCGAGGGTGGTGTGCCAGAGATTACTCTTGACAGCACAACGGGCGTATATACAGTAAAGGTGGGCGAGGAGATGACTATTGCTCCGACCTACAAAAATGTAGACGACACTACAGCCTACAGCTGGTCTATAGATGGTGTAGTTGTCTCAACAGCAGAGAGTTACACCTTTATGGCTGAGCAGGTTGGCGAGGTGTTTATCACCCTTGAAGTGGCAAATGTTTATGGTGTAGATAGCGAGGAGATTCGTGTAGATGTAGTGCAGGTACAGATTCCGACAGTGACTATTGCCGCCTCTGAGCAGATGAGCCTTGCAGTAGGGTCTATATACCGCTTCCGCGCCTCTGTAAAGCAGACAGATTTGCAGACAACTGTTGTCTGGAGCCTTAACAATGATGTGGTAGGTGAGGGCTATGGATATGTTTTTGAGGCAAAAGAGGTTGGTAGCTACCGCCTGACTGTTACGGCAAAAAATAGTGATGGCGAGCATAGCGATAGCGTTGATATTGAGGTACTTGCAGCAGAAGATATGCCATTTGTATGGCAGTTTGAGAGTCTGATGTTGCACACAGTCGTAGGGCGCGAGGTGCTTATCGCCCCGACAGAGGTTAGCCAGGGGGTTGATGTAACTTACTACTGGAGTTCGAGCAATCAGCCAGAGGATGCCTCTCGTCAGAGTTACTACACCTATACTCCGCTGAGCGAGGGTCGCCATACTATTACCGCAACAGCCTCTGTTCTTCGTGGAGATGAGCCGATAGTTGTCAGCAAGATTTTCACTCTTGATGTCTATGCAGAGGGGAAGTTCTTCCGCGCAAGTAACGCCTCAAGCGTAGCGGAGTGCAACAGAGTCTATGACTACACTCCAGCACCAGGGCAGTTTATTGGCGACAAGTATAGCGCAACCACCCCTGCAGAGGCCTGTGTAGTGGCTTTAGAGCGACTTGAGTGCGGTCAGTATATTAGCCTTGGAGGCTTTGGTGGATATATTGTCGTGGGCTTTGACCATAGCGTTACAAACACAGTGGGTTATGACTTTGCCGTTGGAGGCAACTCCTTCAGCACCTCCTCCGAGCCAGGTATTGTCTGGGTTATGCAGGATGAGAATGGCGACGGAAAACCAAACGACACTTGGTATGAGCTTGCAGGAAGCGAGACGGGCAAGAGTACAACACTCCGGAACTATTGTGTGACCTACTTCCGTCCAAGTGGTGCAGAGATGAGTGTGCAGTGGGTGGACAATATGGGTGGCAGTGGAGAGATTGCCTACCTGCCGACATACCATAAGCAACCATACTACTATCCAGAGTGGATTGATGCCGACAGTTACACCCTCAGCGGAACACGCCTTGAGGCAAGAAACTATGACAAGTATGGAAACGGTGCGATGTGGATTCAGCCCCCTTATGACTGGGGATATGCCGACAACTACTCGGCCGTAGATCGCCTTAGCGAGGGCGAGGGCTCTGAGAGCACGGCAATGCCTAATGGTTTTGATATCTCAAATGCTATTGACCATAGCGGAAAGAGCATTGCGCTTGATTTTGTGGACTTTGTAAAGGTGCAAACAGCCTGCAACACAAGTAGCGGTTGGCTGGGCGAGAACTCAACAGAGATATTCGGTATTTACGAGATAAAGTAACAGAAAACTATGAACAGTACCCGACATATATTATCTATGGTTGTTGCCATAATCCTCACCTGGGCACTTTGTGGCTGTATGCGGTGGGAGTATGGAACTGTAGAGGAGTTTAGGGCCTCAGAGTCGGGGCTGTTCATCTGTAACGAGGGTAATTTCCAGTATGGAAATGCCTCGCTTAGCTACTACGACCCAGAGACTAGAGAGGTCGAGAATGAGGTCTTCTATCGTGCAAATGGTATGAAGCTGGGCGATGTTGCTCAGAGTATGGTTATTCGCAACGGCATTGGTTGGATTGTTGTCAATAACTCCAGCGTAGTTTTTGCTCTCAACATTGACACATTTTGCGAGGTGGGAAGAATAACAAACCTCTCCTCGCCGCGATATATCCACTTTGTCTCTGACACTAAGGCCTATGTTACCCAGATTTGGGATAACCGTATATTTATTGTCAACCCCAAGACATTTCAAATCACAGGCCATATAGTATGTCCAAATATGACTATGGAGTCGGGCTCTACCGAGCAGATGGTGCAGCGTGGAGACTATCTGTATGTCAACTGTTGGTCTTATCAGAATCGCATACTGAAGATTGATACTCGCACAGATAGCATTGTTGCGGAGCTTACAGTCGGCATTCAGCCCACCTCTTTGACTCTTGATTGCAACGGCAAGCTGTGGACAATTACTGACGGAGGCTTTGCTGGCTCCCCATATGGATACGAAGCACCTGCGCTCTATTGTATTGATGCAGAGAGTTTTACTATTGAAAAGCAGTTCTCTTTTAAGCTCGGTTCTGACCCATCGGAGTTACTCATAAGCAGCGACGGTCAGACCCTGTATTGGATTAATGACGATATTTGGGCGATGGATGTCTCGGCTGAGAGAATCCCTCTGCGTCCCGTTATTGAGTCGCGTGGGACTAAGTACTATGGACTTACTGTCAGCCCGACAAATGGAGATATATATGTTGCCGATGCTATTGACTATCAGCAGCAGGGTGTTATCTATCGTTATTCGGCAACGGGAGAGTTGGTTGATGAGTTTTATGTAGGTATTATCCCTGGTGCATTTTGTTGGAAATGAGAAGATTGATGGCCATACTACTACTCTTTGTCACAACAACTGTTGTGGCTCAGGAGCGTACTGTAGCTATTGAAGGAGTTACAGTCCTTGGCCATCGTCCGATGAAGGAGATAGGTGTGCAGCAGACAAAGCTTGACTCTATAACGCTCAAAGAGAATGTGGCACTCTCGCTTGCCGATGTGCTCAGCTTTAACAGCTCTATATTTGTAAAAAATTATGGTCGTGCGACACTCTCTACAGTGAGTTTCCGCGGTACATCACCCTCACATACGCAGGTGTCGTGGAATGGGATGAAGATAAACAATCCTATGATGGGAATGACCGACTTCTCTATGATTCCCTCATACTTTATTGACGATGCCACACTGCTTGCGGGTACATCTTCTGTAGGCGAGACTGGCGGAGGTCTTGGTGGTGCAATAAAACTCTCTACAGCTCCAACAGTAAAAAAGGGTCTTGGAGTTCAGTTTATTCAAGGCGTAGGATCATTTAAGACCTTTGATGAGTTCCTGAGAATTACATACGGCACGGAGCGACTGCAATCCTCTACGCGTATAGCCTATATGCGTTCGGAGAATGACTACAAGTACCGCAATCACGATAAGAAGGAGAACATCTACGACGATCAGATGAATATCATTGACCAATACTTCCCTGTAGAGCGAAACCGTAGTGGATCTTTTTCCGATTTGCATATTCTGCAGGAGTTGTATTACAATACCGGTCGTGGAGATCGCTTCTCGCTTAGTGCTTGGTATCTATCCTCAAATCGCGAGTTGGCACTACTTACAACAGACTATGGAGATGATGCAGAGTTTGACAACCGCCAGCGCGAGCAGACTCTAAGAGCTGTTGTCGGCTACGACCACCTACGCACCAGTTGGCGTGTGGGGGCAAAGGCGGGATATGTATACTCGTGGATGGCATATGACTACAAGCGCGACCCGGGTAATGGTATTATGACCGTTATGACCCGCTCGCGAAGCAATATAAACACTGTTTTTGCTCAGGCAGATGGCGAGTATCACCTCTCAGACAAGTGGCTCTTTACGGCAAATGTGGCTGCACATCAGCACTTTGTAGTGAGTAAGGATAAGAATATCATCCTGCAGCAGGGTGGTACGGGTATTGTTGGATACGATAAGGCCCGAATTGAGCTCTCTGGTGTTGTTAGTGCTAAATATCGTCCCGTAGAGAGATTTGGTATGGCCCTGACACTGCGCGAGGAGATGTTCGGCACAGAGTTTACACCGTTAATCCCTGCACTATTTCTTGATGGAGTGCTATCTAAGCGCGGAAGTGTTATTCTGAAGGCCTCAGTGTCAAGAAACTACCGCTTCCCGACACTCAACGATAGATATTTTCTGCCTGGAGGAAATCCAGACTTACGACCTGAGAGAGGCTTTACATACGATGCCGAACTGAGCTTTAAGGTCGGTAAGGCTGAGAGATATACGCTCTCTGGCTCCGTGGCGTGGTTTGATAGCTACATTGACGACTGGATTCAGTGGCTGCCGACAACAAAGGGCTTCTTCTCGCCTCGCAATGTAAAGCGTGTGCACAGCTATGGAGTGACGGCAAAGGCAAATCTTGATCTCCAATTTACAAAGCAGTGGCGAGCAAATATTGACGGTACTTTTGGTTGGTGTCCATCTGTAAATATTGGTCAGAAGATATCTGCCGCCGACCAGTCTGTAGGCAAACAGTTGCCATATGTGCCTCTGCTGACCTCAAATGTTGTAGGTAGACTGAGCTACCGTAGCTGGTCGCTTATATATAAATGGTGTTACTACAGCACCCGATATACTATGTCAAGCAACGACATATCACTTTCGGGAACGCTCCCGCCTTACTTTATGAACAACATTTCACTTGAGAAGAGTATTCCACTCAAGAGCGTTACACTCTCTGTTAAGGGCACTATAAACAACCTCTTTAATGAGGAGTATCTATCTGTCCTCTCGCGCCCTATGCCTGGCATAAACTATGAGATATTCCTCTCTATACAGTTTTAAGGGCTACAGTTCTATGTTAATTTAATGTTAAATTTAGACGCTCTATAGTATAGTTTAGGCAAAACAGATTATCTTTGTAGAGTTGTTTTGACCAAACTAAAACGATTATGATAGAAATTTACATTGCTGTGGTGGTCATTCTGGCCATCCTCGCTGTATCGGGACTCTATGTTGGAGTTACTAACGATGCGGTGAACTTTCTAAACTCTGCGATTGGTTCTAAGGCTGCCAAGATGCGTACAATCCTTATTGTCGCCTCTGTTGGTATTATTATCGGTGCAATGACCTCAAGTGGTATGATGGAGGTTGCCCGTAGCGGTATGTTCAACCCGTCGCTATTTACATTTAAGGAGGTGATGCTGCTCTATGTGGGTGTGATGATTGCCAATGTTGTGCTGCTCGATCTGTACAACAGTCTGGGTCTTCCTACATCTACAACAGTGTCGCTCATATTCTGTCTGTTGGGCTCGGCTGTAGCCGTTTCGCTCTATAAGATTACTACAGAGCCTGATGTGACATTTGCTATGCTGGGTGAGTATATCAACACTTCACGAGCTATGGGTATTGTCTCGGCAATCCTGCTCTCAGTGGTGCTGGCATTTATCTGCGGTACTATTGTGATGTATATCTCGCGAATTATCTTCTCGTTCCGCTATGTGACAATGCTCCGCCGTGTAGGCGCTATCTGGTGTGGTGCTTCGCTTACATCTATCGTCTACTTTGCACTGTTCAAGGGTCTTAAGAATGTCTTGAGCCAGAGCGCATTTATTGGTTGGATAAATGAGAATCTACTCCTCTCGCTGCTTATCTGCTGGGTTGTTTGTTCGCTTATCCTATTCTTCTTGCAGCTCTTTAAGGTCAATATTCTCAGAGTAAACATCCTTGCGGGAACCTTTGCCCTTGCCCTTGCATTTGCGGGTAACGACCTTGTAAACTTTATCGGTGTGCCTATCGCAGGCTTTGACGCCTTTGCAGAGGCTAAGACCGCTACAGGTATGAACGAGGGTCTTATGATGACAGCTCTTTCTAAGCCAGAGACTGCAAATGTGCTCTATATCCTTGCAGCGGGTATTATTATGGTTGTCACACTCTGGACATCAAGCAAGTCTATGCACGTCTCTGAGACCGAGCTATCGCTCTCTGCTGCTGGCGATGATGTAATGCCACAGCACTCATCTTCTCTCTTCTCGCGTACACTTGTTCGCGGAACAATCAATGTTGTGCACTTCTTTGACCGCATAATGCCAAAGAGTTCAAAGGAGTTTGTTGAGAGTCGTTTTGAGTGGGCAGATATTGAGCATAGTGGAGCTCCGTACGATATGATTCGTGCAACAGTAAACCTCACTACAGCATCTCTGCTCATTGCTCTTGCTACATCGCTCAAGTTGCCACTCTCTACAACCTATGTATGCTTTATGGTGGCTATGGGTTCGTCTCTGGCCGATAGAGCTTGGGGTCGCGAGAGTGCTGTATACCGCATTACCGGTGTGATGACAGTTATTATGGGTTGGTTTGTTACCGCTATCGGTGGCTTCCTTATTGCCCTTGTTGTAGGTGCTCTGCTTATGTGGGGCGGTTGGATTGCCTTCGGATTGCTCTCTGCACTCTGTGTATATATGCTTATCCACAGCAACCTGAAGAGCTCTAAGAAGAAGGAGGATGACTCTGACAAGCTCCAGACCGTAAAACTATCTTCATCTGACTCTGTCTCTGAGACCGTTATGTCGCTTGTTGACGGTACAATCACAAACTCTACTCGCATCTACAATCGTACACTCATTGCCCTGCTTAAGGAGAACCGCCGCGCGCTCAAGGAGCTTGCTGCAGAGGCGGGTGGAATGTACGAGCGTATACACAACCTTAAGTACTCTATTGCCTCTACACTTCGTAGTACATACGATAGCGATATGAACCTCTCGCTCTACTATGTTCAGGTGGTAGACTACCTTAATGAGATGACAAAGTCGCTGGTTCACATTACTCGTCCAGCTTTTGACCATATTGATAACAACCACGAGGGTCTTACTCGCACACAGACCGAGGATTTGATTGGTGTTAACACTGATGTAGATGTTATCTACCAGCGTATTCTCTATATGCTCACAAGTGGCGACTATAGCGATATTGACCACGTGCTTGATATGCGTGACCAGCTCTTTACTCGCATTGCAGAGCTCACAAAGACCGAGCTTGTTCGCATCCACGAGGGTAAGTCTAACTCTAAGGCGGGTATGCTCTACCTTAACATCCTTGCAGAGACTAAGACTATGGTGCTCCAGTCGCGTAACTTGCTCAAGTCTCAGCGCTACTATATGGAGCAGGTTGGCAAGCTTATGCACCGCCCAACAGCCCGTATGTAGAGCGCCTGTCTAAACAGTAAAGCCATCCCGACAAAGGATGGCTTTTTTTTGTGATAAACTCTTTCAGTACTACTCTACAAGGGTAAAACGGAGGGCTGCCCAACCAGAGGTGTGGCACTCAGATGTGAGTGTAAGTCCGCGAGATGTTGCGGCCGATGTCATCATTGCTACATCCTCGTCCAAAAAGCCGCTGAAAAGGATATCTCCCTGAGGATTTAGACACTTCAGGTAGTTGTCCATATCGGCAAGAAGGATGTTGCGGTTGATATTTGCAAGGATAAAGTCGTACTTACGACCCTCAAGCAGTCGCGAGTCGCCAAGAAGAGGAGTTATAAGGTGTTCTACACCATTTGTGACAATATTCTCAGCGCAATTTTCATAGGCAAAGTCGTCAATATCTACTGCATCCACAGCTGTAGCTCCGCGCTTGCAGGCGGCAATAGCCAACACCCCTGTGCCGCTACCCATATCAAGGCCCTTTTTGCCCGCTACATCCATACCGAGGATTAGCTCTACCATCATCTTTGTAGTTGCGTGGTGGCCTGTGCCGAAGGACATCTTTGGCATAATTACAATCTCAAACTCTGCTGTAGGGCTTGGGGTGTGGAAAGGTGCGCGGATAAGCACGCGACCATCTACATCTACAGGCTCAAAGTTACTCTCCCAAAGTGCGTTCCAATTCTGCGCCTCTATCTGCACATATCTATACTCCGCAATGCCGTACTGTGCCAGTATCGCATCGGCCTCACCCTTGCACTCTACAAGGCTATCTTGAGGAATATATGCCTTGAGCATCCCCTTCTCAGCAGTAAAGCTGTCAAATGGAAGTTCGGAGAGCTCGGCTGTAAGAATCTCGGCAATTTCTGCACTTGGAACAGAAATATTTAACTCAATGTAGTTCATATTATGTAAAATTTTGTATCTTCGCTCTGCAAATTTAATAATAATATGGCACAAAACAGCGAAAAGTGGGAGAAAACCATTCAAGGATACAAAACATATATTCGTATTGAGAAGAATCTCTCGGCAAATAGTGTTGAGGCGTATGTGCGAGATATTACGGTCTTTGCCAACTTTATACTCAGAAAGTATGATGTACTACCAGCAGATGTGGATGAGGATATGATATCTCAATACTTGGTTCACCTTAATACAATTGAGCATAAGCGTGCCTCGCAGGCTCGAGAGTTGAGCAGTGTCAAGAGCTTCTATAACTATCTGATGATGACAGACAAGATAGAGCTCTCGCCGGCTGAGTTTATTGCTGCGCCAAAGATGCGTCGTGAGCTGCCCGATGTGCTTACCGTTGAGGAGGTTGAGCGAATTATCGGCTCTATAGATACTACAACGGTCAAGGGTCGTAGAGACCGCGCGATGTTAGAGATGTTATACTCCTGTGGGCTGCGAGTGTCAGAGCTTGTGTCGCTAAAGATGGGTGATCTGTTCCTTGGAGAGGGGTATATCCGCGTGATGGGCAAGGGTAATAGGCAGCGACTTGTGCCGATAGGAAGGCTTGCTATGGAGTGGCTGATGCAGTATCTTGATGATCGCAAATATATTGTTGAAGGTAAAGGTGGCAAGGGTAGTAATGTCCAGGCTGTATTTTTGAGTAACCGCCGTACGGAGCTTACAAGGGTTATGCTATTTACCATTATCCGCAAGGCGGCAAAGGATGCGGGGATAACCAAAAATGTAAGCCCACATACTTTCCGTCACTCTTTTGCCACACACCTATTCTCTGGCGGAGCGAGCATTCGTCAAGTGCAGGATATGCTTGGCCATCAGAGCATTACAACAACTGAGATATATACACACCTTGACCCAGAGCATCTGCGCGGGGCGATAGATAAGATCAAACTATGAAAAGTTACAAGGCGCGCGGAATAGTGCTCGGCACAGTAAAGTATGGCGACAAGGCGGTAATTGTAAATATGCTTACCGATCTGTTGGGGCGTCAGAGCTATATTGTGCAGGGATTGGGCTCCGGTAAGGGGCGAGGTAGTAAACTTGCATACTACCAGCCACTCTTTGCGCTGCAGTTTGAGGGTATTGTCTCTGACAAGAGCGAGTTACATAGGCTGAAGGATGTGCAGAGCAGCATAGTTCTGCAGACAATACCGTACGATATCCGCAAGTCTACCATAGCACTATTTATCTCGGAAGTACTCTACCGACTTATTGGCGAGAGCGAAGCTAATAGCCCTATTTTTGACTTTGTTTATGGTAGCATAGAGGCGTTAGATGCCATTGACGAGGGTGTGGCAAATTTCCATCTCTGGTTTTTGGCAAATATAAGCCGCTTTTTGGGCTTTGCACCTGGTAATGAGTATGTTAAGGATAGTTTCTTTGATATGCGCGAGGGTCTATACACGCCTATTCAGCCCCTTCACGACAAGTTTTTCAACAGACAGTATGCCCAGCTGCTCAACGACCTTATTGAGTGCGATGTTCTCTATTTAGGCGAGATAGGACTTAACCGTACAGAGCGAGTAGATATGTTACACGCCCTTACGGACTACTATGCGCTGCACCTTGACTCTATTCGTAAGGTGCAGTCTATCAGTATTTTGCAGCAGTTATTCTAATCCGTGTACAGCGCAGAAGTCTGCCCAGCGAATAGCCTCATCGTCCGAGTCTGTGCCGTAGCCAACGCTCATCAGAGGTCCAATGTCCGCAAGTCGGTCGGCCTCTGTAGTTGTGCGCATTGCATTGTGAGCCTCTCTGCCTGCGGCAATAGCTGCGGTAATATCCTCAATCTCGGCAACACGACCCAACAACTTTGAGAGGGCAGAGACCGCCCAGCTATAGGCAAAGTTGTCATACAGCTTATGGTGCTCAAGAAGCACCGTGCCAATATCTGCTACTGAGCCACAGCTCTCTAACACACGCTCTAACCACTCTGTAGAGACATACTGTCCCGCAAGGTCTACCCACCTCTCTGTAACTGAACTCATAGCCATCATATCGGCCTCCCCAGTGCTGAGCATTGCACCGAGGGCGGCTGTAAGATAACTCTTGTAGAGTGCAAGGCCGCGTTGTGCTGCTCCACGCTTGATTGTGGTGTTGTTGTAGTGCCACTGCTCGCTCTGGCCAGCCTCTGCAATTTGTCTCTCAAGAAGCTCTATAGCCCTCATCACTTTGGAGGTGATATACGGATTGTACTCATTGTAGGAGATAATATCACGGCGCACCTTGCGATTATCTCTTGTTCTCCACTTCTCTATGTCGCGCACAATGCCGTAACTTCTTAGGGCAAAGCCTGGAAGAAGTGTTGAAACACCCTGATTCTCAATCAGATAACTAAACGGAAAGGCGGATGTGTCGTGGTGCTTTGTATGGCGACCCAAGATTGTGGTATACTCGCCCTCGGCGGCTGGGTTCATAACATATCCGTTGCTGCCGAATTTACATCCACGGCGGTGCACGGACTGATGGATAGCGCCACCCTTAAAGAGGTGGTTGCTCTGGTTAGTACCACTACCAGCGTTGAGGAATGAGAACATTCCGGCAATAAGCAGTGACGACTTATGGTGTGAGACCACATATGGGCCAGCGAAGATGGCGCAGCACTCACCATTCTCAAGGTGTGCACCGGCAAAAATCAGCGAGTTTACAGCCGAAAAACCCTTCGCAAGAGTGCTATCCTCACCAATAAAGCAGCGGTCAACAATAGCCCCAAGGTCTATCGTAGAGTTCTGTGCCGCAATAAAGTCTACAGCCTTAACATCTACGCCTATATATGCACCCGAAAGCAGTGTGCCGTTCTGGACAAGCGATGCCCCATCAATAGTCGTGTTTGCCTCCATATTGACCTCGCGCACAAACTTGGCTCCGATAATCTTGCAACCACAGCCGATAGTACCAATATTTTTACGCACCAAAAGGGCATAGTGACGGGCAAAACTATTTGACGCCTCAACAATATCAGCGCGGTGGCGATACATAGCAACGATATATGCCGCCTGGGCAGTAAGTTCGTTGTAGATGATAACTTCACGACCGCCATTCTCGTTTACCGTAGCAACCCCTACGCCGTTACCAAAGCTGCTTGCCTCGCGACACTCAAGGCGTGTAACAGCCTCAATGTGGCTATTAGCGCCTATATGATAGTTGCGAATAGTTGAGTCTATAAGTGTCACACCGCTCTCTATCTCGACTACACCCTCAAAGCGGCATCCGCGAACCTTTGTAGTATCAAAATCCTCGGCTACAAGAATCGTCTGCCAACTCTCTGCACTATTTGCAGCGGCAGTAAGCAGGGTAATCTGCTGTTCTGTCAATCTTTGCATACAAAACCTCCTCTTTTAAGTAGTGGACGGGCATCCTTAACGCTATCTATCATCCAGTGGTGGAGTGTTGCTCTCTGCTCTACTTCTGTCATCTGCCAAGCATCAACCTCGTGGCGCATACGCTCAGTAAGCATATAGACAATAATTGCGGCGCAGGCAGAGACATTAAGGCTCTCAACCATACCGCACATCGGAATCTTCAGAAACTCATCTGCCGCATCCATAACCTCCTGGCTTATACCGGTCTTCTCTGTGCCCATAACAATTGCAAACTTGCCCTTTGTAACATCAAAACTCTCTGGAGTGCAGCTCTGATAGTGGGGCGAGGTGGCAACAATACGGTAGCCCTCTGCCTTGAGGTGCTTCAGCGCATCTGTAGTAGAGGCGTGGTGGTAGATATCAATCCACTTGTCAGTACCGCGGACAATATCTACATTGGGGTTGAACTTGCACTGTGTCTGCACCGTATGGAGTGTCTGCACGCCAAAGGCCTCGCAGTGGCGCACAAGGGCACTTGCATTCTGAGGATGAAACATATTCTCAGCAAGAAGTGTCATATATTTAGTGCGGTTTTGCACTGCGCGAGTAAGGGTCGCAAAGCGCTCTGGGAGTATAAACTCCGACAGGTAGTCAATCTCTGCCTGTTGTTGCTCTGCAGAAAGACTATTTTCTATATTTGTCATCATCATCAAGAATTTTTAGATAACTCTCATAGCGAGAGTATGCAATCTGCCCATCTTTGACTGCCTCAACAACGGCACATCCTGGCTCGTGAGTATGTGTACAGTTATAGAAACGGCAGCTACCAGCCGTAGATATCATCTCTGGGAAGTAGTGCCACAGCTCTTTGTCATCAATCTCTATAAGTCCGAAACCTTTAATGCCCGGAGTATCAATAATATATCCACCATTCGCTACGGGATACATCGTAGAGAATGTAGTTGTGTGCTTACCCTTGTGGAAGCTGTCTGAAATCTCTCCCGTGCGGATGTCAAGGTCGGGGTATATTGTGCTTATAAGGGTTGACTTACCTACGCCAGAGTTGCCCGATATAAGGGTAACCTTACCCTCAAGCATCTGCTCTACAATATCCACACCAATGCCCTCTGTTGCCGATATGTCAACAACTCGGTAGCCCGCGCTCTCGTATATCTCGTGGAAAGCAGCAATAGCCTCTGGATTTGACTGCAGTAGGTCTATCTTTGCCAACAAGATTGTTGCTGGCACCTTGTACGCCTCGCAGGTAATAAGAAAACGGTCCACAAACTCAAGTGCCGTCTGTGGTTGTACAAGCGTAACGACAATAAAGGCCTGGTCTATATTGGCTGCAATAATGTGCGACTCCTTTGATAGGTTAGATGCTCGGCGGATAATATAGTTACGGCGAGGAACAATGTCGTATATGGTCCACTCGCCCGTAGCATCGCACTCAACCATAACAACATCGCCCACAACAACTGGGTTTGTAGAGCGCACGCCCTTAAGTCTGAGTTTACCTCGTATGCGACAGCGTAGCGTCAACTCCTCGCTTTGAACCGTATACCAACTACCTGTGGCTTGTATAACTATACCCTCTCTGTTCATTACTCAATCTTCTTTACGGTCTGCGAGAAGGTGTTAAACATCTCTAAAGCCTTGTCTGACAGTGCAGAGATAGGCTTGAAACACTTTGACTCTGTAAAGTGGCGAGGCTTAATGAAATTGACCTCTTTGTTGAACTTCTCAACGGCAACAAACAGTACGCTCAGCACAAGGGCATACTTGAGCATAGAGAGTGCAACACCCAGAAGTGAGTCAAGACCACCGAGGCCGATTGCCGAGAATAGACTTCCGACAATCTTTGCTATAAATGACATTGCTATAGATGTGACAAGGAATGTAATGATAAAGCCCACAGGCTTGGCATATGCCGGATCGATACCAAACAGCGCACCAACCTCCCCGTTGAAGGTAATTGCAAGGGCAATGCCTCCTAAAATTCCCACAAGCGAGCAGAGCTGCGAAATAAAACCTTTACGCCATCCGTTTAATAGTGCAATGATGGCGAAAAGAGCGGTAATAATGTCAAAAATGTTCATAACTCAATTATTTAACGCACGAAGTTAGTATTTTTTTTGACAATTTCCTACCTTTGTAGCAAATTAAGAGTATTATGAAGAGATTTTTAATAGCACTATTAGCCCTTATCACCTTTGCTAACACACTGACTGCAAGGGAGGTATATATACTTAACAACTCGTGGAGACTCTTTTTTAAGGACGATAACTCGAGCGACGATGCTCGCTTTGTCAACCTTCCGCACACTTGGAATACAGATGCTCTTTCTGAGCGTGGCTCCCTTCGCCAGACTACGGGATACTATCGCAGAACACTCTTTGTGCCGCAGCAGTGGCAGGGAAAGAGACTCTTTCTGCGCTTTGGTGGTGTGATGAACTGTGCCGATGTATTTGTAAATGGTGCCCACATAGGCAACCATCTTGGTGGCCGTACGGCTTTTGCTCTTGAGATTACCGATAGGGTGATTTATGGGGCAGAGAACACTCTTCTTGTTGAGGTGAGCAACGCCTACCGTAACGATATCCTACCTACATCGTCAGAGCAGAACCACTACGGAGGTATCTATCGCGATGTGGAGCTGATTATTACAGGTAAGACCACTGTCTCGCCACTCTATTATGGTACGCAAGGCGTTATAGTAACACAGTCCAAGGCCTCTACTGAGAGCGTTGAGGGTAATGTGGCGATATCTCTGCTGGGCAAGAAAGATCAGGTTTGCGAGGTTACTGTAGATGTTGTCTCGCCAGATGGCTATGTGGCTGTTACTAAGAGCGTTAAGGCTAAGATAGATGGCAAGATGCTCAATGTGCCATTTACTGTTACCAATCCAGAACTATGGTCTACCTATCGTCCGTCACTCTATCGTGTAGATGTTATGGTAGGTGCAGATACAGTCTCTGTCAACACTGGTTTTAGGAATTTGCAGATAACTCCAGAGCGTCTGATGACTATCAACGGCAAGCAGGTTTCTGTGCGGGGAGTCAATCTCTGCCACGACAACCTCTACTGTGGCAATGCCCTTAGTCAGAGCGACTACAAGGCAGACCTGAAGAGGATTTGCGATATGGGCGCTAATGCTATTCGCTCTGTCGAGGGTCCGCACGACCAGGCACTCTACGACATTTGCGACCGTGAGGGTATGTTAGTTTGGATAGATTCGCCGCTGTCTCAGTCACCATTCTTGAGCGATATTGCCTACTATAGCTCGCGCTCATTTGAGAGCAATGGAGAGCAGCAGCTCAGAGAAATTATACTTCAGAATATACACCACCCGTCAGTAGCTATGTGGGGCATATTCTCGCTGCTTAGGGGTCGCTCGCCAGAGTTGATGGCATATGTAAAGAGCCTCAATGCATTGGCAAAGAGTCTTGATAGCTCTCGTCCGACAGTGGCTTGCAGCGATCAAGATGGAGATATAAACTTTATTACCGACCTTATTGTCTGGCAGCAGAATGTCGGTTGGAATAAGGGCGATGTAGCCGACCTTGATCTGTGGCAGAGCGCTCTGCGTAGCAGCTGGAGCCATCTGCGTCAGGGTGTATGCTATGGCGCTGGGGGCACAAAGGGACACCACAGTGAGGATCTTGTAAGCCGAAGCAGCAGCCAGCACCGCATCCCAGAGAGCTGGCAGACCCGCTTCCACGAGGGTTATGTGGGCCATATTGACAACACACTGTTCTGGGGCGTTTGGCTCAATACAATGTTTGACTTTGGTGCTGTGCGCCACCCAGGTGGAATCCGCAATAGCGGCCTTGTCTGCTTTGACCACAATAAGGCGAAGGATGGATACTACCTCTACCGTACGCTGTGGAACAAGAAGAGCCACACTCTGCATATTGTGGGTAAGAATCGTGAGGTAAGAACACACAATCGTCAGGTGATTAAGGTCTACTGCTCACAGGGCGTGCCGACACTGACTATAAACGGAGATAGCGTTGTGATGCACAACCGCTCGCAGGGAGTATTTACTACAGACTCGCTCCTGCTCAGTGGATTTAACACCGTCATTGCCTCTACGCCAACACTGCGTGACTCAACAACATTTACCATTGGAAATTACTTGAAACGCAAATAAATTACTGCGGGCAGCGAGTTATAACTATCGCTTTTTCAAGTTTTTTCTCAAAAATATTTGTTCTTTTCAAATTTAGTTGTACCTTTGCACCTCGCAAGGGGGTATGCACAAATGGGATATGTTGCTTAGCCTCTGTTTGGAGCGCTCGCAAGGGGTAGAGAAGGGGCTAAAATACTATCCAAAGCCAGTGCAACTAAGCCGGTGCAACTAACAGATTAAGAAACAAAACAAATAAAAAAACGATACGACTATGGCAATGAAGAGAACTTATCAGCCTTCTCGTCGCAAGAGAATCAACAAACACGGTTTCCGTGCGAGAATGGCAACTGCTAACGGCCGCAAGGTTTTGGCAGCGCGTCGTGCTAAGGGACGCAAGAAGTTGACTGTATCTGACGAGGCTACATTCAAGTACAACTAGTAGTTAGGCTACAAGTAACAGCATAGGTCAGTTCTGGTTTCAGAACTGACCTTGCTGTTTTTTGTCAAAATATTTCTTTGCGGTTGATAGTTGCATTTTTTGCATATTTTTGATAGCTTTGTAGTATGAAACGATTTATATTCTGTTTAGTTGCACTGGCTGCGCTTCTTGCGAGCCAGTCTGTAGAGGCGGCAGCTCTTGCTGTAAAGGCCCCAAAGCGTGTTGTAGTAGGTAACAAGGGTGTTGAACACTCTACAATTGAGATTGCAACTAAGGGTGAGGCTATTGCTATTAGCTCCTCTGAGCAGTGGTGCGGTGTTACTGGAAAGACAAGGTGGTTCGGCCCAGGCACAAAGCACACAATAAAGCTCTGGGCAGAGCCTAACTTTAGCACAGCTGAGCGCAAGGCTACACTTACTGTTAAGGGTGCAGAGAGTGGCAATGTGCGCGAGATTATTATCTCTCAGCCTCCATATCTAAAGAGTATCGTAGATGGCTTTCCTATGCGTCTGGA
>JAFOYS010000245.1 GCA_017391435.1 Alistipes sp.
CAACATTTGCATAGAGCAAAGCCTTGCCTGCAAAATTATTAGCAATAAAAGTCTGAGCCGCCTTTGGCATCTGTGAAAGCTCGATTGGACGCTCGTCAGCACTTGCAACATATGCAAAGCCGAGCAGAAGGGCAAAAGTTAAAATAAATCTTTTCATTGTTTACAGTTTTTAGTTGTTTTCTGCATAGTTAACGCAACACTATATGCGATTATTGTACAAAATAAGATATTTTTTCAGAAAAAAAGTTAAATTATCAACTAAAAAAAAGAGATCCCAGCAACGAATCATTGCTGGGATAGTGTTAGCGGCACAGCCCCTTGGTACTGCCCCCTTGGTACAGCCCCCCCCTACAGAGTTAGAAGAGGAAGCCTGTATTGATATAGAACGCGCCCTTACCGTCCTGCTGGCGAAGCTTACCTACAGGCAGACCATACTCAAAGGCTACGATAAAGTTCTGGTTCATAATAAAGCGCAGACCAGCACCGGCAGTGATATGTGGAACATCCTTTGCCTGACCCTTAGCCATATACTCCTCATACTCGGCGCGGAACTTCTCATCACCCTTAAAGGTCATATCAAAGCCACGAGTCACCCAAGTACCGTCGCTAAAGAGGTTCAGACCGAAGGCGATATTCTGCTTCCAGAGTGTAAAGTTGACAAAGCGCCAACGAAGCTCTGCAGTATAGGTCGCCATATCAAGACCCTGCACGCGGTTACGCATAATACCACGCACAGTGCGATAGCCACCCATACCGTCACGGTCATACTGCTGACCCATAGTGGTCATATATGGAGTGACATAGTATGGCGAGCTCTTACCAATACAACCCTCATAGTTTAGGCGGTAGGCGAATGTAAGAATATCGTTCTTTACGATAGGAACATAGTGACGGAAGGTAAGTGAGTAGCGGTAGTACGGATTTGTAGTTCCGAGCCACTTTGGCGCAAGGGTAATATGCGCCTCAGCCCAGATACCGCGCGATGGAGCACCCTCCTTATCGCGTGTGTCAAAGAGCAGACCTGCACGCAGAGTGCTATTAAGGCCACCAGCAGCCTCCTGATCAGAGATAAGTCCCCACTCACGATACTGCTCAAAGAGGGTCTTCTCTGTATCTGGGAACATCTTATGCTCAGCCTTATTCTTATTAATCTTGTCACGGTTAATTGCACCCTGCTTGAAGTAGCTGAGGTGGTAACCAGCCTCCCAGAAGAGTTTGTTGTTCCAGATATTACCTACAAAGTCACTCTTAAAGAGGAGCGCAAGGCGGTTGATACGGTACTTTGGAGTGTAGATATACATATCCTCATTGCTCTTATCCTTGCCCGCAGCGACCTTCTCAAAGTCAAAGTAAGACATATAACCGTTATAGCCATAGAAGTCCATAGCCTTGTCGTTATAGAGCGTAAGAGATGACGACCAGCGCACACCTGGAATCAAGAAGCGGTTATCGTACGAAACGATATACTGCTGAGAGCCCTTTGTAAAGAAAGAGGCCTCAAGATACCACTGCTGACGAGTATTTGGATATGTACTACCATCGCCAAAGTCATAGATATTGAGCAGTGCACCGAGCTGGAAACCCTTATCTGCATCAAAGGCTACAGCAGGTAGTGGACCGAAGTTATAACCAGTCTTAACAATCTCCTTCTTAGAGTCGCCATTAGCACTCTTCTCAACCTTCTCCTTTGCCTGTACAGCGACTATAGTGGTCGCCATCATCAAGGCCATAATAACTAATCTCTTCATACTATTTAGTCAATATAATTTCACGAATTTCACGGTAGATAGCCCTAAGTTTGCTATCTGCAAGTAGTCTACAGTCCGACACGCCAAGACGAAGCAATCTCCAAGTCTCGTGCGCGACAATAGGTGCTGGCAGCAGTGCGAGTGTCACCGGCAGAGCCCACTGCCAAGGTAGCAGAGCATATGCCACAGCAGAGTAGACAATCATAAGCAGTGGCCAGAGCAGTAGATTTAACATAAAACGCACCGAGTTACGGAAAGCATAGTCGCGCAACTTTGTAAAGATAAAGTTGCAGACCAACTTTATCGGCAGTGTAAGCACCGAGACTGGAAGGCAGTACGGCAGGGCAACAAGCGCAAAGAGAATCTTGAGTATGCGCGAGAGCACCGGAAACTTAACCGATACTGAAGCAAGGCTTATTTGCTGGCTCTTACGCATAACAGAGGCCTGATTACCAAGCTCAATAAGGCGCGCAGCCCTCTGTGGATCGCTCTGCTGCAGATCTGCAATCTGCTTTACTGTTATATTATTGGCCTCAAAGTGCAAATCGAGCGGATGAGGACGAGAAGCCCCAGAGACGGCACCCATACGGCGCACCTGTTGCTTTACAACTGCGGCGCAAATCTCATATATAGCGTCATAATTCTCATCATTAGGGATGTAGAATATAGTCTCCTGCATTCTGGTTGTCAGCTCCTCCTTGATTGTATTCATCTGCTCGGCAGTTGTAAGGTCGCTATGTGCAGCAATAAACTCCCCGACATTTATCGGATCACCAATCTGCACGCGCACTGTAGAGCGGAAGCGGAAGAAGTTACCATATCTCACACCCACCGGCACAATATAGAGCGGCATATCGGGCATCATCTCCTGCGCCTGGAAAGCAATGCGGAAAATACCCTTAGAGAGCGGCAGTGACGAGTATTTTGCCTGGTGTGTTCCCTCCGGAAAGATGCAGAACGGAATCTTATCACGAAGCACATCTACAGCCTTCTCAAAGGTCTCGTTATTCTTCTTAACCTCATCATAGCCATCGCGAATACGCATAATAGGCATAATCTTGAGCCAAGTGAGGATTTTTGCCAACTTACGGTTGCGGAAGATATCAGCACGGGCAACAAAGACCTTCGGCTTGCGGTCCATAGCCAGCAGCACAAGTGCATCCATAAGTGCGTTTGTGTGGTTTGGCGCATAGATAATGGCGCCATCCTGCGGAATCTTTTCACGACCAACATATCTAACATTACGATACGAGAGCTTGATAGCCAGGTCTACATAGTATCGCAAAAAGTTATATAGATGGTCGTTATCCTGAATTTTGCGTTCTTTTTTCATAATCTACTCACAGAGAGGTTTGCGACGGAAGAAGTACGCCACAGTAAGTCCAGAAATAATATGCCAGATACCCCACCAAGCGGTAACAAGCAACATACCGCCATAGTGTCCGTGCCAAATCTCTGGCGGGAAGATAGCTGGGTTAAAGAGCAATATAAGTCCCAAACCAGAGTTCTGAATACCCACCTCAATGGTAAGCGAGCGACAGTCCTTTATAGGAAGTTTACCAAGTCGGCCTCCAAAATAACCCGTCGCAAGGGCGCAAGCATTGTGCAGCAGCACAATAAAGAAGACATAGATAATATTGTCAACAATAATCTGGAAGTTCTGAGATGTTGAGGCAATAACCATTCCAATAAAGAGCAGAATGGAGATAACCTGCGCAGGCTTTGTGATGCGCTTAGTTGCATTTGGGAAGTACTTTGCAAAGATCAGTCCCAGCACAATAGGCACACCAAGCAGCAGCAGTATCTGC
>JAFOYS010000246.1 GCA_017391435.1 Alistipes sp.
ATACTCTGCGTGGGATCCCACTTCGCCAGCATTTATTGTAGATACAACGCTCTGTATACCAACGCTATTTATAGCCTATAATGGAGAGGCTCTGGACTATAAGACTCCGCTGCTACGCTCTATTCAGGCTGTAAATAAGGCGGCTACAGATGTGTGCCGATATTTTGACAAGAGCGTGGAGCGTGTCTATTCATATCTTGGTTGGGAGCAGGAGTATTTTCTTATTGATGACGCACTGTGGTCGGCTCGCCCTGACCTTGTGCAGACAGGTCGCACGCTGATGGGTCACGAGGCGGCAAAGAATCAGCAGCTCGATGACCACTACTTTGGTGCTATCCCTTCGCGCGTGATTGCCTTTATGAAGGATCTTGAGTATGAGTCACTCAAGCTCGGTATCCCGCTCAAGACGCGCCATAATGAGGTTGCTCCAAATCAGTTTGAGCTTGCGCCGGTATATGAGGAGGCAAACCTCGCTAACGACCACAACCAGCTGCTGATGACCATTATGAATCAGGTGGCCAAGCGACACCACTTCCGTGTGCTTCTGCACGAGAAGCCATTTAAGGGTATCAACGGCTCGGGTAAGCACAATAACTGGTCGTTAGGTACAGATGCGGGCGTAAATCTGCTTCGTCCAGGCAAGACAGCCTTTGAGAATCTGCAGTTTATTACATTCCTTGTAAATGTTATTGCAGCGGTATATAAGCACAATGGACTACTTAAGGCATCTGTTATGTCGGCAACAAACGAGCATCGTCTGGGTGCAGGTGAGGCGCCACCGGCAATTATCTCAACCTTCCTCGGCTCGCAGATCTCTTCAGTGCTTGATCGTATTGAGAGTTCAAAGAGCGATGAGGATATCCGATTTGACTCAAAGAATCTCTTCCGTATGAGTGGTCTTACGCAGATTCCAACACTTCTGCGTGACAATACAGATAGAAACCGCACCTCGCCGTTTGCATTTACTGGTAACCGCTTTGAGTTCCGCGCTGTTGGTGCTTCGGATAACTGCGCTGAGGCTATTATTGTTATCAATACCGCCGTTGCAGAGCAACTTACAGAGTTTAAGCGCATTATAGACCGTAAACTTGAGCGTGGCGAGAAGAGGGAGAGGGCTATCTACGAGACTATTCGCGAGATTATCAAGCAGTGCAAGCCAATACGCTTTGATGGTAATGGATACTCTGACGAGTGGAAGGCTGAGGCTGCCCGCCGTGCTCTTGACTGCGAGGTCTCTGCGCCGCTCAACTTTGACAGATTCCTTGACCCTCAGACAGTTGCAATGTTTAGCAATATGGGTGTATATAACGAGGTGGAACTTGAGGCTCGTGCGGAGATTAAGCGCGAGATGTATGTCAAGAAGATTCAGATTGAGGCTCGCGTGCTTGGAGATATTGCTATGAACCACATTGTGCCTATAGCATCTAAATATGAGGGCGTACTGCTTGAGAAGGCGTGGAAACTTCAGCAGCTGGGTATGAACTGGGCGACGGATAAGAGCCTGATTGAGAATATTCAAACCCGCATATCAAAGATTCAAACACTTGTCTCTGAGATGATTGAGTGCCGCAAGAGGGCAAACCGCATTGAGGATATGCGCCAGAAGGCTATCGCATATCACGACACTGTAGCCGTATTCTTTGATACTATCCGCGAGGAGATTGACTGCCTTGAGGAGGTTGTTGACGATCAAATCTGGACCCTGCCAAAGTACCGAGAGATACTCTTTATTAAGTAAACCATTGGCTATTAGCCATTGGCCATTGGCCTTTTAGCGGTGTCGGCTTTGCCGACAAGTAGTGAAATTAAAGAGTTTAACGAGATTAGGGAATTTAGTGAGGTTAGTGATTTCGCTATATTCCCTAATCTCCTTAAATTCTCTATACTGCGTAGCTTGCTACTTCTCTGCGATAAAGAGCAAATCAAAGCTCTGGTCTGTCTGAGGGACAACGCTGTAGTCCGCCATTGTGATAGACAGCGTAAGGTCGTTGTTCTGACTAAGCAGTCGGCGGCGGTTGATGCGGTTGAGGATGTCGTAAGGGATTTGGAGCATCCAGCGGGGCAGACGGTGTTGCAGGTCAAGTATGTCAAAGCGGGTTATACGACGAACACCCTCGCGATTCTTCTGGTAGTACTCCATAATCTTACTATTTCCCACTACGCCATTGCGCTCAATAGTACTGAAGGCTATGCTTAGCAGGTTCTGCAGCTCATCGGCAGAGTACTCGCGGATATGCCACGGGTTGCGAGTGAGCGACATTGGTGCATTAGGTGTGCTGACGATAAACTTACCACCTGGACGAAGCACGCGGGCAACCTCACGGACAAACTCCGTATCATTCTTAATATGCTCAATGACCTGAAAGCAGACAACATAGTCAAAACTGCCACTTGCAAAGCCAATAGGTGGCACGCTCATCTGTAGTCGCTCGCAATTTGCGACACTTGGCACAGTAGGGTCAAGGAACTTATCTACTGTAGTAAATCGGTCACAGCGTGGCGCAAGAATCTCTACTCCATAGCCCGTACCTGTGCCAATCTCCAGTACATTGCCACTGATAATCTCTGCGGCGTAGTGGTAGGCCAGTAGTGAGCGTTGGAAGACATAGTTGTCCGATGCTTCACGAGATACGCGCTCGGCAGTTGTTACCTTTGCCATTATTCTTAAGGTGTGTTCTGTGGTTTAGGGTAAAAGTTATTTCTTAACTATTTTAATGCCGTTCTCAAGAACTACTACGCGGTTGTGGCTCATAAGTACGCCAACAGAGCGCTTGAAGAGTTTCTTGCTCATATGCAATCGCTGCTGAATATCCTCTGGGGAGCTATTGTCTGTAAGCTCAAGGAAGCCTCCTGCTGTGGCAATAGCCTCGTAGAGCTGCTCGGCGCTATCCTTAACCTGAGAGTAACCACGCTGCTGGAGCGAAAGGTCTATACGGCGCTCCTCGGTAACCTTTACTACATAGGCTGTAGTGCGCTCACCAAGAGATATTGGTCGGAAAATCTGGTTGTTGTAAATCATTCCCCAGTGGCGATTCTCAACAATTACGCGGTAGCCTATATCGCTCTTTGAGACAACAAGAATCTCTACCTGTTGACCCTTTGCAACGGTTACAATATCGTCGTTATTGACATATGTACGCAACTTGTTTGTAGCTACGCAGCGGCCTGTAACATCATCTACATACATATAGACAGGGTAGTGGTTACCAATAACTATGCCGCCCTGCTGATTTCTATTTGGTAGAAAGAGGTCCTTGCCGGCAATGCCCCAATCAAGAAAAGCACCGTGGATATTCTTGTCTACAACCTTTAGCCAGGCAACCTTACCTGCGGTGATTGTGGGAGTGTCTGTGGTAGCGGTGATTCTATCCTCCGAGTCGTGGTAGATAAATACCTCAATGCTGTCGCCAACCTTTTGGCTCAGAGAGACATATCGGTTTGGAAGTAGAGCCTCGTTACCCTCATCATCCTTTAGATATAGGCCGTAGTCCGATAGTCGGCTTACGGTCAGCGTTTGTATTTGACCAACTTTCATTTTGTTATATTGTCGTTAATTTGGTGCAAAAATAGGTAAAACATTGCAATTTTACGAAATATTTCTTATTTTTGAGTTGCGAAAAAGGGAAAGTTATGGAGTTGGATTTGAGTATAATGGTGATTTTGATAGTCTCGGGAGTTATTGTCGGGGCTATAAATACACTTGCTGGAGGTGGTTCGGTTGTGACGGTGACAATGTTTACCGCACTTGGACTGCCTATAACTATTGCAAATGGAACAAATCGTATTGCTGTATTTTTGCAGAACTTTACTGCCACAATATCTTTCCTTCGTCAGGGCGCGTTTAACATAAGGCACGGACTACTGCTTTCGGTGCCGGTGATTATAGGAAATATTGCTGGCTCACTTGTTGCTACGCAGATAAATGATAGTATCTTTAAGATTTGCTTTGGTGTTATACTTGTCATAATTCTCTTTTATCTTATTTTTGACAGTCGGATAAAGATTAAGGAGGGTCATAATCTTGATATTAAGCCGTGGCACTACATACTATTTCTTGGTATTGGTTTCTATGGCGGATATATCTATATCGGCATTGGTTATCTGATACTTGCCATAACACTCTGGGCAATGCGTATGGATATTATGACGGCAAACGCTATTAAAAACTTTGTGATTTTTGTGGCAACACCCTTCTCGCTTGCTGTCTTTATCATAAACGGACAGATTGACTATCTGTTTGGTATTCCGCACGGTGTGGGAAATATTATAGGCTCGTTCCTTGCTTCTCACTATGCGGCGCATATGGGTAAGGGCTTTATAAAGTTCTTTACGCTGATTATAGTTCTAATATGTTTTGCAGATTTGGTTGGACTGCTCTCTTTGCACGATATCTTTGCAGATATGATGACAAGAGTTTGTGAATAGTGGACAATGGGTAGAGATATAATTAAGATTGAGGGCGCAAGGGTGCATAACCTCAAAAATATTGACCTTGAGATACCTCGTAATGCGCTTGTTGTCATAACCGGACTTAGTGGTAGTGGAAAGAGCTCGCTCGCCTTTGATACTATCTATGCCGAGGGTCAGCGCAGATATATGGAGACCTTCTCGACATACGCTCGTCAGTTTATCGGCTCAATGGAGCGACCTGATGTAGATAAGATTACGGGACTAAGCCCTGTGGTAGCTATTGAGCAGAAGACCACTAACAAGAATCCCCGCTCTACTGTTGGTACTGTGACGGAGATTGGTGACTTTTTGCGTCTACTCTTTGCTCGCGCCTCTACAGCCTACTCTCCTACTACTGGGGAGAAGATGATTCACTTTACAGATGAACAGATTTGTGACCTTATTATTGAGCAGTATGCCGGCAAGAAGGTTGCTCTGCTCTCGCCCGTTGTCAAGGAGCGTAGAGGACACTATCGCGAGCTTTTTGACTCTCTGTCAAAGCGTGGTTATATCTATGCAAGAATTGATGGCGTTGTGCGTGAGTTCTCGGCTGGTGAGAGGTTAGACAGATACAAGACGCACTCTATAGAGCTTGTTATAGACCGCATTGTTGTAAGCGAGGATATGCGAGAGAGGTTGATGCGCTCAATTGGAGATGCGATGAATCAGGGCAAGGGTACAATGGCGCTGCACGACTATACGGACGAGAGTATGCGCTACTACTCACGCCACCTGATGTGTCCGACTACGGGTGTGGCTTTTGAGGATCCAGAGCCTTATACATTCTCTTTTAACTCGCCAAAGGGTGCCTGTCAGCACTGTAATGGATTGGGCGAGGAGGCTGTCTTTGATATGGCGCGTGTTGTGCCAGACGACCGTCTGACGATTCGTGAGGGCGGTATAGCCCCTCTTGGCAAGCAGAGAGATAATATCTTCTTTGCAACTATCATAGCCCTTGGTAAGCGTTATGGTTTTAACTCTGATACCCCTATCAGCGAGATATCAAGTGAGGGTATGCACGCAATTCTCTATGGAGATGTTGAGCCGGTGATGGTAGATCTTGCAGACTTTACCTACCAGCGAGGCGCGCAGATGCGTACCTGGGAGGGTATTGCCGAGTATATCAACACAGTCTACTCTGAGGATGAAGATTCGCGCCACGGAGAGAAGTGGCGTCAGCAGTTTGTTATCTATCGCAAGTGCTCGGTTTGTGGCGGTAGTAGGCTAAAGAGCGAGGCGCTGCAGTTTAGAATTGGCGATAAGAATATAGCGCAGCTCTCTGATATGTCTGTTGTAGAGCTGTCAGAGTGGATGCAGAGTGTTGAGAGTTTTTTGGATGCTAAGCAGCAAAAGATTGCTTCGGAAATTGTCAAAGAGATTCGTGAGCGACTCCGATTTCTTGTAGATGTTGGCCTTGGTTATCTGTCACTCTCTCGTGCATCAAGGAGCCTTTCGGGTGGAGAGAGTCAGCGCATCCGCTTGGCTACGCAGATAGGTTCAAAACTTGTCAATGTGCTCTATATCCTTGATGAGCCGAGCATTGGACTGCACCAGAGGGATAACGAACGCCTTATTGCAACACTCAAGGAGCTACGCGATGCAGGTAACTCGGTTATTGTCGTAGAGCACGATGAGGATATGATGCGTGCAGCGGACTTTATTGTCGATGTGGGCCCAAAGGCAGGTCGTCGTGGTGGACATATTGTGGCTGCAGGAACTTTTGACGATATTATCAACTCTGATAGTATTACGGCTCAGTATCTTACGGGGCGTAAGGTTATAGAGATTCCCCAGAGTGTTAGAGAGGGTAATGGCGAGTTGCTCACTATCCGTGGAGCGCGAGGAAATAACCTTAAGGGTGTAGATGTTAGCTTTCCACTCGGAAAGTTTATATGCGTTACGGGAGTTAGTGGCTCGGGTAAGAGTACTCTTGTAAACCAGACCCTTGTGCCGATACTCTCGCAGCACCTCTATCGCTCTATGACTCGACCATTAGAGTACGAGGCAATAGAGGGTCTGGAGCATATAGATAAGCTTGTGGTTGTAGACCAGTCGCCTATAGGTCGCTCGCCGAGGAGTAACCCTGCGACATACTCGAATGTCTTTAGTGATATCCGTCGCCTCTTTGAGCTTACGCCAGACGCTCAAGCTCGCGGATTTAAGGCCGGTCGCTTCTCGTTTAATGTTCGTGGCGGTCGCTGCGAGGAGTGTAAGGGTGCCGGTGTACAGACAATAGAGATGAACTTTCTGCCAGATGTCTATGTCAAGTGCAAGGCGTGTGGCGGAAATAGATACAATCAGCAGACCCTTGAGGTGAGATATAAGGGTAAGAGCATTAACGATGTGCTCAATATGACGGTCAATGTGGCAGTAGAGTTCTTTGCCGCCATACCGAATATATACACCAAACTCAAGGCTATTCAGGATGTGGGTCTTGGCTATCTTACTCTTGGTCAGCCTTGTACAACTCTGTCTGGTGGTGAGAGTCAGCGCATAAAGCTCTCGTCAGAGCTATCAAAGAGGGATACTGGTCGTACGCTCTATGTTCTTGATGAGCCTACTACGGGTCTACATTTTGAGGATATTAGACAGCTTCTGTCGGTGCTTAGTAAACTCGCCGATAGGGGTAATACGGTTATTGTTATTGAACATAATCTTGATGTAATCAAGGTTGCGGACCATATTATTGACATTGGCCCTGATGGTGGCCAGGCGGGTGGATGTGTTGTTGCCCAGGGCACAGTGCAGCAGATAGCCGCTAATAGTGAGAGTATAACTGGAAAGTTTTTGAGAGAAAAGTTGTAAATTGAGAGAATAAGGAGTATATTTGTCAGAAGTTGTTTTATAAAAGCGATAGTATATTTAAAAACCCATCAATAAACCTAACAAAACAATTATGAAACTGAACAATTTTAAGAGCCTTGCTGTTGTGGCTCTAACAGCGTTGTTAGTCGTTGGTGTATCAACACCTGTATACGCACAGAAAGCAAAGAAGGAGAAGGCAAAGA
>JAFOYS010000247.1 GCA_017391435.1 Alistipes sp.
ATAAAGGCCTTAACGCCCCTATCGGCGGCAACGACCCTGCGAGATGCCGTAGCGACAACTGCCAGGCAGTCTCTAACGGGCGTAAAGCAGCGATTTTCACTCTTGCCCTTAACATCAAAATTGAGAACAGAGATATTACCCATATCATCCTCAACTGTGACCTTAACTTTGCGCTGCTGACCAGCCTCTGTGTAGATAGCACCTCGGCGGAGACTCTTACGGTAGAGGCGTTCTGGCGCACCTGCGATCTGAGCAAGGCGGATAACCTCACAGCGCGCACCCTGCTGCATAGCGTAGTGGCTGACAAGGTTGCACAATCTGCTATCGCTAAAGTCAAAACCGTCCATACGATACTCAAAAATATCAGTACCATCTACAGCCACAGTTGCGCGATAGATACCAAAGCGGCTACTTGCATTACCGCTCTGATTGTCTCGGCACTCAAGTACAAAGTAGCCCACTCGGCCGACAGATATAGTACCAGCCACCTTATAAGAGCTCTTACTGCCCGAAATGTTAAAACTCTTTACGGGCGCCTCAACAGCCACACCGTCGAGCGTATCAACCTCAATATAGTGCAGACGAAGCAGTCGTGGAGAGATGTTATCTGTAGGATTGCATAACCCTCGGCGGACAATATTGTATGTGTGCGTTCCCGCGCTGTTTCGCAATTCGTAGTGCAGGTGCGGGCCAAAGGAGTTGCCCGTATTTCCAGAGTAGCCAATTGTCTGGCCTCGCTTTACGGGAAACTTGTCTGGCTGAAGGTAGATATCTGCGCTATTTGCTCTATGCTGATAGCGGTACTTACGAACAAGGCTATCTACCTCAGGTGTAAAGGCTGATAGGTGACCATAGAGGGTCATACTCCCCTGCTTTGGATGGGTAACATAGACCGCAAGGCCGTAGCCAAAGGGCGAGTGGCTCACCCGAGAGATATATCCATCCTCAGCAGCCACAATAGTTTTGCCAATTTTACCATCGGTCTTGATATCTATACCCGAGTGAAAATGGTCTGGGCGCATCTCAGCAAAGGATGCCGAGTGAAGACCCTTGACATCCTTTACGGGATATTGATAGGCTGCAGCAACACCTACAGCCAAAAGTATCATTACTACTAAAACTCTATATCGTCGCATTGATCGTCATCACACTTTACAAGGCTCTCTACAACGCTTCTGGCAGTTGAAAAGTCGTACCCCTGCCCTGCCGCATAGCGAAGCAGTTTTGCGCGAAGGTCAGAGCTATTTTTAGCCTTTACAGTTCTAAGTTTTCTACTAAGCAGTGTTGTAAGTCTATTGGTCATATCTACCTGGCTACACTGCTCAAGGGCAGAGGCAATCGTAGAGCTATCAATACCCTTCTGGCGAAGCGTTGCCGTAATCTTATACACACCCCAACCGCTTAGGTTAATCTTCTCACGGACAAAGGCCTCGGCGTACCTGCTATCGTCTATAAATCGCTCACTAACAAGCCTCTGCAGCACCTTTTCTGCATCCACAGTCTCAACTCCCCAGCCCCTCATAAGCCTACGAGCATCGGCTGTACACTTCTCGCTCTTGGCGCATAGATTCATCAGCGAGAGCAGTGCCTGATCGGCTGTTTTTGTCCGTTTTACCTTCTGCTCCATACCATTCGCTGCTTACCGAAAATATCTTTTTCCAAGTGAGTATCTCTATAACCAAGAGCCTCTAACATCTCTACTATCTCAGCCCCAAAGTGCTCGTATATCTCAAAGAAGAGCCATCCGCCATCCTTCAGCATAGTCACCCCATTTTGTGCAATAGAACGATAGAAGCACAGAGGGTCGTTATCTGCCACAAAGAGTGCCGTATGAGGCTCGTAATCAACAACATTGGCGTGCATAGCTGCTATATCCGACTGCGGGATATATGGTGGATTAGAGACAATGATATCAAAGAGTCCTAAGTGCGACATATCTCCAAGAGCATCGGCCTTTACAACTGTTACATTAGCACCGATTCTCGCTACATTCTCTAAAGCTACTTGCAGAGCCTGCTCCGAGATATCAACTGCCGTAACCTCAGTTCCCTCAACCATCTTTGCTAAAGAGATAGCAATAGCTCCACTACCCGTTCCCACATCGAGGATTCGCGCACCACAATCTGCAACGCCAACAACTCTCTCTACAAGTTCCTCGGTCTCAGGACGAGGAATAAGCACCCCCTCGCGCACAGAGAGCTGTAGTCCGCAAAACTCCGCCGTACCAAGAACATACTGCACAGGTCTTGCTGCTACAAGCTCAGAGATAATAGTCTCTAAATCAGCAATTTCTACCTCATCATCATAGTGCACAACAAGCTGTGAGAAGTCATAGCCACAACTGCTGCACACAACTCTGCGCGCAATGGCTGTAGCCTCAACAGTGTCGTAGAGTGGAGTGATAGCCGACTCAATTTTTCGTATTGACTCGCGTAGCGTCATAGCTAAAAACTCAATTTAAGCTCGGCAAGGGCTATTGCCATAACCGCCTCAACAACCACCGCCGCACGAAGCACTATACAGGCATCGTGGCGTCCGCCGATAGTCAGAGCCTCAACACTCTGGCTCTCAAAATTGTATGTCTGCTGAGGGCGGGCAATACTCGGCGTAGGTTTTATTGCCACACGGACAACAATCGGATTTCCGTTACTGATTCCGCCATTTATTCCACCCTCGTTATTTGTTGCTGTAGCACCTGAACTGTCAACAATAAGGTCGTTTCGCTCGCTACCGCGCAGACGAACACCCTCAAAGCCGCTACCGAACTCAACACCCTTTACGGCAGGCACCGCAAAGAGCAGATGTGAGGCGACACTCTCTACAGAGTCAAAAAACGGCTCTCCAAGGTCTCGTCCTGCACCTGTAACAGTGCACTCAATAACACCACCTACAGAGTCGCCATCTCTCTGCGCCGCTGCAACAACAGCATCAAACTGCTCGCAATCACGACATCCGCCAATCTCTACAATCTGGCTACAGAATATTGAACCACGCAGAATCCTCTTTGCCACAACACCGGCAGCAACAAAGAGCAGTGTCATACGACCCGAAAAGATACCGCCACCACGAAGGTCAAATGCCTCACCGTACTTATGGCGAGCCGTAAGGTCGGCGTGCGAAGGGCGTGGATGCACCCTTAACTTATCGTAGTCCCCAGAGCGGGTATTTTCATTATAGAAGAGAATCTCAAGCTTATCTCCCGTAGTTATGCCATCTCTTACTCCGCTGACAATATGCGGCACATCACCCTCACGACGCGGTGTAGTTCCCTTAGCACCAGAGCGACGACGAGCAAGGTCAGCCTCAAAGTCCGCCTCTGCAAGTGGCAATCCTTCAGGCACTCCGCAGATAATCACGCCCAGACACTGGGTGTGCGAACCTCCGTAGAAGGTTATGTTAAAGTGTCTACCAAAGCTATTATTCATCGCCCATACTATTTATATCCTCAAAAAAGTTCGGATAGCTCTTCGCTACGCACTCCGCACCGCGAATAGTTACCCCCTTATCGCTTATAAGACCCGCAACTGCAAGAGTCATAGCCATACGGTGATCACCGTGGCTATCAACCTCAACGCCACCCGTAATCTTTCCGCCACGAATCTTCATAACATTGTCAGTACTCAAATCTACCTCAATGCCTAATCGGCCAAACTCCTTTGCAATAGCCTCAGCACGGTTACTCTCCTTATGCTCAAGGCGGCGCGTTCCGACAAGAGTACTAACACCCTCAGCCGCAGCAGCAAGGGTAGCAAGGGCAGGAAAGAGGTCTGGACACTCTGTAGCATCAAACTCAAAGGCCTGCAGTGGACGGTGTGCCGCCGTAATAGAGGCCTGCTCCGAAATAAGCTCAGCACCCGCCGCAACAAGGGCTCGGCATATAGCCACATCGGCCTGCTTAGAGAGCATAGAGATATTACCAACAGTAACCTGACCCGCTACTGCACCCGCAACAAGCAACATTGCCGCAGCACTCCAGTCGCCCTCTATAGAGTATGACATTGGCGTATAACTCTGACCTCCAGCAATATAGAACTGCTCGTAGTCATTGTGCTCAATAGCCACTCCAAAGCGCGAAGCGATATCTATTGTCATATCAAGATAGGGTTTTGATACCGCCTTTGTGACATTAATCACCGTATCACTCTCAGAGAGAGGCAACGCAAGCAGAAGGCCTGTTATAAACTGCGAAGAGACAGATCCGTCAACAGTAATCTCTCCGCCACGCATAGGGCCTTTGACCTCTATCGGAAGCCTTCCACCGCCATCTCTGACCTCAACGCCAAGCTGACGGAGTGGGGAGATCATCATATCCATAGGGCGGTAGAGAAGCGTTCCCTCGCCCCTGATTGTAATACTCTTATCGCACAGCGCAGCAATAGGCGTAAAGAGTCGTGCAGAGAGGCCCGACTCCCCAACACAGAGGCTATCTCCAATAGGATTTAGCCCCCCACGGACAGTAAGAACACCCTTCCTCTTGCGAGTAACGACAGCACCCAGAGTCTCTATGCAACTTATAGCAGAGAGAGTGTCGTTGCAATAGTCTATATTTGCAATCTCACACTCCCCCTTGGTAAGCAGAGAGACAGCAAGCGCCCTCTGCGCGTAACTTTTAGAGCACGGAGGAGCCACATAACCGTGCAGCTGCCCCGCATATATCGTCTTATCCAATGTTTGGTAAATTTTATTCCTCAGTAATCAAAGTTGTTGACTGCTGCAGCGTCGGCGTAGCATCTACAACACCGCCCTCTACAGTAATATCAGCAACCTTACTCTTGCGCTTGAGCTCGAAGTTCTTACCCAAGTATACTCGGCGCACCATCTCATCTGCAGCAAGCTCCTCTGCTGTTCCAGTCTTCAGAATCTTACCCTCATAGAGCAGATATGTGCGGTCGGTAATCTCAAGGGTCTCGTCAACATTGTGGTCAGTGATAATAACACCGATATTCTTACCCTTCAGCGTAGCTACAATACTCTGAATATCCTCCACAGCAATAGGGTCTACACCCGCAAATGGCTCATCAAGAAGGATAAACGATGGGTTGATAGATATTGCACGGGCAATCTCCGTACGGCGACGCTCACCTCCCGAGAGCTGGTTACCGTAACTCTTGCGTACCTTCTGCAGTCTGAACTCCTCTATAAGCTCCTCAAGGCGATGACGCTGATACTCCTTTGTGTAGTTTGTCATCTCAAGCACCGCGCGGATATTGTCCTCAACACTAAGGTGGCGGAAGACAGAGGCCTCCTGAGCAAGGTAGCTCACACCAAGCTGTGCGCGCTTATAGACAGGCAGTTGTGTCAGCTCGTTTACCACTCCATCGTCCTGCTCAAGAAAGATTCTACCGCCATTTGGTTTGATAAGTCCCACAATCATATAGAACGAAGTTGTCTTACCCGCTCCATTAGGGCCAAGCAGTCCGACAATCTCGCCCTGATTGACATTTATAGAGACCTGATCAACGACAGTTCGAGCCTTGTATCTCTTGACTAAATCGGTTGTATATAGCTTCATATTTATAATCTTGAAACTTTTTTGTTTATTTTTTTTACAAAGTTATAGTTTTTTTCCAAAATTATCACTATCTTTGGTTAAGAATTTCCGTTTTTAGGAACGATTAGGGATTTTAATTTAGTATTTAGGATATGGCGCAGCAACTGACCGACAGAGAGTTAATACACGCTAAACTGAAAGAGTACTTCGGTTTTACCTCCTTCAAGGGCAACCAGGAGGCGGTGATTCTTAACCTGCTCTCTGGTCGTGACACATTTGTTCTTATGCCGACAGGTGGCGGAAAGTCTCTCTGCTACCAGCTGCCGGCACTTATGATGGATGGTGTAGCAATCATCATCTCTCCTCTTATTGCCCTGATGAAGAATCAGGTGGACGCTATGCGTACATTCTCTGACAATCCGGGCATTGCCCACTTTTTAAACTCCTCACTCTCTAAAAACGCCGTGCAGCAGGTGCGCGAGGATGTTCTTGCGGGCAAGACTAAGTTGCTCTATTTTGCCCCAGAGTCGCTGACAAAGGAGGACAACATTGCCTTTCTGCACAAGATTAAGATCTCGTTCTATGCCATTGACGAGGCGCACTGTATCTCAGAGTGGGGTCACGACTTCCGCCCTGAGTACCGCCGTATCCGCCCTATTATCAACGACATTGGCCAGGCACCACTCATAACCCTTACAGCAACAGCCACACCAAAGGTTCAGATGGATATTCAGAAGAACCTCGGTATGACAAACGCTACAGTGTTCAAGAGTTCGTTCAACCGTCCAAACCTCTACTACGAATTGCGACCAAAGAACGACCCTGACCGCGACATTATCCGATTTATCAAGCAGAACGAGGGCAAGAGCGGTATTATCTACTGTCTGAGCCGTAAGAAGGTTGAGGAGCTTGCCGAGCTGCTTGTAGCAAATGGCATCAAGGCCCTACCATATCACGCAGGTATGGACGCCCAGACCAGAGCCGACAATCAGGATGCCTTCCTTAAGGAGGGTGCAGATGTGATTGTGGCAACAATAGCCTTCGGTATGGGTATCGACAAACCAGATGTGAGATTTGTTATCCACTACGACATTCCAAAGTCTCTTGAGGGATACTATCAGGAGACCGGTCGTGCAGGTCGCGATGGTGGAGAGGGTTTCTGCCTTACCTTTTATAATTATAAGGATATACAGAAGCTTGAGAAGTTTATGCAGGGTAAGCCTGTTGCCGAGCAGGAGATTGGCAAGCTGCTACTTCTTGAGACAC
>JAFOYS010000248.1 GCA_017391435.1 Alistipes sp.
ATAATGCAATCCTTCTGTCGGCAGCTAAGTAGTATCTCACTCAGCGAGGCGTCTAAAAGGTCTGACTGATGGTCAAGCCACACTGTCTCACGATCACCAGAGATTGCCTTATAATACTCTGCTACAATAGGTTGCAGACGGGCAATCATCTCAGCTCTTCGCTCAAATATTCTTGCTCCAGTAGCTTCAAGCTGGGCGTCGTATATTAGGAGCATCTGCTCGTCTGAACCAATTTTGAGGTATTTGTTTCGTTCAGCAAGCACTGTATTGTAGCGGATTAGCGAGGCGAGGTAGTCGTGGTCAAATTGCGAGATGAATGTATTGATATACTTTCGGCGCTCCTCCGCGCTGTCGCTAATAAGCATAGAGTCTGCCGGCGAGACTATCACCGTAGGGATAAAACCTATATGGTCAGAAAATCGCTCGTAGACCTTTCCATTACGCTTTATAACCTTCTGTGAGCCACGCGCATAACTGCAAACAATCTGCTCGCGACGCTCCTGGTCGCTGATAAATGTGCCGTCAATTACAAAACTCTCCTGACCGTGAAGAACGCACTGTCGGTCAGACATACCTATTACCGACTTACACATAGATAGGTAGTAGATAGCATCTATGATGTTTGTTTTGCAGGTGCCGTTGTCGCCTACAAAGCAGTTTATTCCACGAAAAAAGTCTATATCCTGCTGTTGTAGATTCTTAAAGTTTATCAGCGAGAGTCTCTTTATATACATAGTTGTTCTTTGTTCTAATTTCCGACTCAAAGTTACGAAAATATGGCGAACAAAAACTATTTTTCAAAAAAAAGTATAGAAATTATGGATTATTAACTAAAAAATCTTACTTTTGCAGTTTGAAGGCAAAAAATAATAGAATTAGACTAAAAACGAATTATAAAAAATAAAAATTATGGCAAAAAATGAGATTCAGCAGGAGGCAGTAGTTGCCGAGGCTGTAAGCAAGACAGAACAGTTTTTCCAGCAGAACGGCAAGAAGGTCGTTATTGCACTTGCAGTAGTTGTGCTCGTAGTAGTTGGTGCTTACCTCTACAAGAGCCTTGTTATTGATGGTAATGCAGAGAAGGCTTCAGAGATGATTGTTGAGGCTCAAGATCGTTTCGCTGGTGAGAACCCAGACTTCGCTCTGGCTCTTAATGGTGATGAGAATGGCGCAGGCTTTATCGATGTTGTTGAGCAGTATGGTTCAACTGCTGCAGGTAACATTGCAAAGCACTATGCTGGTATCTGCTACCTTCGTCTCGGTGATCTTGAGAATGCAGAGAAGTATCTTGCAATGTACGACGCTGTAGATGAGCTCGCTTCTGAGGTTGTAAATGCTCAGAACCTTGGTCTTCGTGGTGATATCGCAGTTGAGAAGGGTGAGTATGAGGCAGCAGCAGCTCTCTATAAGAAGGCTGTAGCAGCTTCTAAGAACATCTACACTGCTCCTCTTTACCTCTACAAGCAGACCCTTGTTTACGCTCAGCTTGGTAACAAGGCAGAGGCTCAGAAGTGCCTTGACGCTCTTCAGACAAACTACCCAATGGCTGCAGAGACTCGCGATGCTGAGAAGGTTGTTGGTAGCTTCTAATGTCGGATATAGATACTCTTAGAGCTTGTCAATATTTATAGAGAGTTGGGAGTGATGCTCTCAACTCTCTTGTTATTACAATAATTAGTTTTGTGCAGTATGATATCTCCATCTGAAATTAAGGTCGGAATTGTTGCCGAGCAGGGTCTTGATATTTGGTCCGCCATAACCTGTCTTAAGCAGGGCGGATGTCTTGACCAGAATATCATTGTAAAGTATGTGCCACAGTTTCAGCTGGCGCTCGGCGCACTCTTTTTAGCGGAGTATACCGATGTAGATTGTACTCTTGTTATCTGCAGCCAGAAGAGTGAGGCTATGTCTGCTGCGCTGATAAATCTGCAGATACAGTGGAATATGCCTATTGAGTACTCTGAGTATCCAGCCCTTGATTGTGAGAATGTTATTCGTATGGTGCTGCTGCAGAGCGAGATGGCCGAAAAGGCAGGGGCTCTGCAGGAGGGAAAACCGCAGCTTAATTAACTCTTACCTTATATAAATAGTATCGCCACCAGTGAATGGTGGCGATACTGTTTTTAATAACCAAGCTCTGCTTGTAGTCGGGCAATCTCCTCTGCCGGAACGGCTTGCAGAGTTTTGCACGGAGTGTCGCGAGCTATGGTGTAGCACATAATCTGCTTTGGGCGGATGCGCTGTAGGGCAGAGCGGAGGGCGGCGATATGCTCTGCTGTGGTGTTGTCAATCTTTTTGCCGTTATACTCGCCACGCAGAAACATTATCTGCACTACTAACTCCCCATTAA
>JAFOYS010000249.1 GCA_017391435.1 Alistipes sp.
AGCACTCTGTGCTGCAGCATCTGCACAGGACATAGCAACATTCAAGCAGCGACTCGCCTCACCAGTAAAGGTTGACTCGCTGACAACAATCAACGCCACTGTTAAGGTCACTGAGCACCTTGACGCAGCGAATATTGTCGCCACAACACCTCCAAAGAGCCAGACAACAGTAAATGGATACCGCATAATGCTCTTTATGAGTAATTCACAGAACGCTCGCGCCGAGGCCTTTGCCGCTTGCGATACACTTGCCGTAAGAGTTCCTGGCCTACAGACATATGTAACCTACGACAACCCATACTTTAAGGTTGCCTCTGGAAACTGCACAACTCAGGAGGAGGCACTGCTACTCCTTGAGAGGGTAAAACCATCGTTCCCAAAGGCGTTTATAATGCGCGAGAACATCCCTCTGACAGAGTTATCAAAATAAAAAATTGAGTTGTACCACACAAAAAAAGCATAAAAACTCTTGTTTTGTAAATAAAAAGTCTTTAATTTTGTGTGACAATTATTTTTTAACTTAAATTTTCAAGACTATGAAAAAGATTCTTTCACTGGTAGTATTAGTTGCAGCTGTTGCAATGGTTAGCTGCGCAGGTAACAATAATAAGAAGTCTGATGCTTGCTGCGATAAGGCAGCTTGCGAGCAGTGCGAGAAGGCTCCTGAGTGCGCTGGTTGTCCAGCTGCTGCTCCTGCAGAGGCTGCTGCTCCTGCAGCTGAGTGCCCTAACTGTCCAGACTGCGCTAAGGAGGCTCCAGCTCCAGCACCTGCACAGTAGTAGCTTTTTAAAACAAGATATCCACCGTCGTAGTCTCGTCGGTGGATATTTTTTATACATATAGCTCAATATCACTAACCGTTATCCGCTCGCCCGAGAGAATTATCAGCCTCTCGACAACATTTCTCAGTTCGCGAATATTTCCGCTCCAACGCATCCGAGCGAGGGCTGCAATAGCCTCAGCCTCAATAGCCTTCTTTGGCAGAGCATACTCCGAGCAGATGTTTGTTATAAAGTGGTCTACAAGCATTGGTATGTCTGTATACCTGTTACGCAGTGGCGGAACACTAATAACTATCACACTGAGGCGGTGGTAGAGGTCCTCGCGGAAATTACCCTTCGCAATCTCCTCTCGCAGATTCTTGTTTGTCGCCGCAATAACCCTCACATCTACATCTATATCGCTATCGCTTCCTACGCGAGAGATTTTACGCTCCTGAAGCGCACGAAGCACCTTTGCCTGCGCCGAGAGTGACATATCGCCCACCTCGTCCATAAATAGCGTACCGCCATCTGCCTGTTCAAACTTACCTTTTCGTTGCTTTACGGCAGATGTAAAGGCACCTCGCTCGTGGCCAAAGAGTTCACTTTCGATAAGTTCTGACGGTATTGCAGCACAGTTTACCTCTACAAACGGAGCTTGATTGCGTGTACTCTTTGCGTGGAGCCATCGTGCCACAAGCTCCTTTCCCGTACCATTCTCTCCAGTAACAAGCACACGCGCCTGCGATGGCGCCACCTTATCTATTAACTCACGCACGCGTATAATCTGCTCCGACTCCCCGACAATAGGCTCTATTGCGCTTGCTTGCGGTTGTTTACGAACTTTGCTACTCTTTCGTTGTACCGCACTCTGCGACTCTACGGCGCTACTACCAACACAGTTGCGTATAGAGCCAAGCAGCCTATTCATATCCACAGGCTTTGGGATATAGTCTACCGCACCACGACGCAGCGAGGCTATTGCCGAGTCAATACTTGCCGCAGAGGATAGTACAATAAATGGCGTATCTCCACCTTGAGGCACCGAGGCAATATCGTCTACAATAAGCATATCTACCCCACCGCGCTCAAGGGCTCGCTGTACTTCAGTATTGCTGTCGGTTATCTGTGTTACATATCCTTCAAATTCTAATCTCTCGCGCAGATTATTTCGCACGCTTTTTGAGTGTTCAAGTACTAAAAGTTTTGTCATTGTCTAAAAGTTTACTATTTTTGCATCAAATTTAAGGCATTACTCCGGTAATAAAAAAGTTCGTACACCCCTTCTAGGGCTCTGTACAAAAGGGAATTTTAAGATCAAATGGGATATCATCCTTGACCAAAAGCAGTATCGGATGACCCAAAATATTTATGAGACATAATTACAATTACACCCGTCGCAAGCTCTACTTGCCAGAGTATGGACGACACATTCACGAGATGGTAGACTCTCTACTCCTTATTGAGGATAGAGTCGAGCGCACTCGTCAGGCTAAGGCTGTTATTGCCGTAATGGGAAATCTCAATCCACTACTCCGAGATACGGCAGACTTTACCCACAAGCTTTGGGACCACCTGTTCATAATGTCTGATTTTCAATTAGATGTAGACAGCCCGTATCCACTTCCAACACGCGAGGAGTTACAGCCCGTACCGCGTAGGCTGAATTATCCCCAGTGCCAAATTACACATAAGCACTATGGCAAGTATGTCGGCAAGATTCTCAAGAGTCTTATCAACTGCGACAACAGTCGCGGTGTCGCCCTTACGGTAGACAATATAGCCCGATATATGCGTACCAAGAGCTATGAGTACAACCTTGACCATCCAAACAACGAGGTGATAATAAAAGATATAAAGATGCTGTCCGATTATAGCATAGATATTGACGAGCAGGCACTAAATAATATCCGAAGCGACTATAAACAGCACTCTACACAACATCCTCAGCGCAACAAGGGCAAGCAGGTGCAGGCAAAGGGCAAAAACCGTCCAGTTCAACAGCAGAAAAACCATAAGAAGGCTGTTGTAAGACACTCCGGCCCACAGGGGATAAGGAAATAATCTATTATGAGAAGACTATTACTACTCTTATTTGCGGTGCTCTTCTTCTCTTCGCACAAAGCAATGGCGTGGGGCGGATGGGCGCATAAGCTTATTGCTACTATTGCCGAGACGCACCTAACACCAGAGGCAGGGGAATCAGCCAACAACCTAAGAAAACTACAAAAAAAATAGCTATCACCAAACAAATAAACACAATAGAGACGAGTAAAGTAGCGTTTTAGAAAAAAATTACTATCTTTGTTGTTTGAATTGAATCTGAAATAGATAATTGTATGAAGAATACCCTTTTAGCACTACTTTGTGTAACAATACTCTGCTGCAGCTGTAGCAACAAAGATGTTCGCATCTCTGGTAAATTCTATGGTCTTACTGCCAAGAGCGTATACCTTGAGCAGATGACCGCCTCTGGTCAGACCATAATCGACTCTGTAGAGCTTGCAAATGATGGTTCATACCGTTTTGTGATTAACAACGGCCCTCAGACCCCATCTATCTACAACATCATCTACAACAACGAGCGCGTACCGTTGCTCCTTACTGCTGGCGAGAGCGTTACAGTAGGCTCTATGGGCTCTGTGCTTGCAAACTACACTGTCAGCGGCTCTAAGGAGTCGGAGTTACTGCGCGAGTTCAATCGCGAGTATATTGTTGGTATGCAAGACCTTAACGCAAAGATTGCCGCCTATGCAGAGGCTGGCGATAGCGCAAAGAGTGAAATTGCTCAGCTCTACACAGCAAAGCTCCGCGAGATTAAGCGCAACCAGATTTCGTTTATCATCAAGAACAAGAACTCTATTGCGGCAGTATATGCCCTCTACCAGCGTCTACCAGATGAGACCTATCTTGTAAACTCTGAGAGCGACCTTATCTACTTCCGCACAGTGGCTGACGCAGTGAGCAAGAGGTACCCAACCTCGCCATTTTTAGTCACACTACGCAACGATGTAGCTCGTATGGAGGCTCAAGCATCTCTGCTGAGCACAATCGAGGAGCGTGACTATCCAGATATTGTTGCTGACGATATGTATGGCAACAAGGTAAAGCTCTCTGAGCTTGAGGGTAATGTAATCCTTGTAGACTTCTGGGCTGCGGAGTTAGGCAACAGCAACGCGCTGAACGCAGACCTAAAGAGCATCTATGAGAAGTATGAGGCCGATGGTTTCCGCGTATATCAGGTATCTTTTGACACCTCAAAGGCTACTTGGATCAAGGCCGTACAGGAGCAGAAACTTCCGTGGACATCTGTCTGCGACTTCCGCGGTCAGGCTTCGCCAATTATGGGTGTGTACAATGTTCGTTCACTACCATCAAACTACCTTATTGACCACAATGGCCACATTGTGGGCAAGAACCTCTATAGCGACGCCCTTGAGCAGCAGCTAGTCAAGATTCTCAAATAATGGCTTAGGCCGCTATGATATACTTTGCATCCGACATACACCTCGGCAGTGGCGACAGACAGACGCAAAGAGCTACAGAACAACGATTTGTAAAGTGGCTCAAAAGCATTGAGCCCACTGCCGAAGTGCTTTTTTTGGTCGGAGACATCTTTGATTTCTGGTTTGAGTATAACCGAGTAGTACCCAAGGGCTTTGTGCGTACGCTTGCACAACTTGCCCATATGACCGACAGCGGCATAAGGGTGGTAATGATTACCGGCAACCACGATATGTGGGTCGGCGACTACCTTACTACAGAGTGCGGCATTGAGCTATATACCAAACCTCAAATCTTTACCCTTGTCGGCAAGAAGATACTCGTCTCGCACGGTGACAACACAAACATCAAGGGTCAGCCACTGCTAAAACTCATAAACGCCATCTTCCGCTCAAAGACGCTCCGAGTCTTCTTCTCGTGGATTATACATCCCGACCTATTCCTCAGCTTTGGACAGTGGTGGAGCGGCTCTTCTCGCAAGGCACATAAGATGCAGACAGATCTGCGATACCTCAACCCACTTATAGAGTATGCAAAAGGGTATGAAGATAAGAGTGTAGAGCACTTTATCTTCGGCCATATCCACATCCCGCACCAGTGTGAGAAGATTACCTTCCTCGGCAATTGGGCAGATGGTTGCTCGTGGGCAGAGCTTGACAGCAACGGAAGTATAGAATTGAAAACCACATAGTTATGAAACAATACCACGACCTACTAAACCGAATTTTGACACAAGGTGTTGTCAAGAGTGACCGCACAGGCACAGGCACAAAGAGCGTCTTTGGCCACCAGATGCGCTTTGATCTAAGCGAGGGAT
>JAFOYS010000250.1 GCA_017391435.1 Alistipes sp.
ATATGCGTGGTCGTACGCTGGATAATGCCTTTGTGATTCTTGATGAGGCGCAGAATACTACCCGTTCACAGATAAAGATGTTCCTTACCCGTATGGGTCGCAATGCAAAGTTTATCGTTACGGGCGATGTTACGCAAGTCGACCTTCCGCATAAGTCTGACAGTGGACTTGTTAGGGCAATGAATACGGTAAAGGATATTCAGGGCATCGGTTTTGTGGAGTTTGACCGTTCAGATATTGTGCGCCACGAGCTTGTAAAGCACATTGTTGACGCCTTTGATCGTCAGGATAAGATAGAGGAGCAGCGTCGCCGTGAGGCGCGTGAGGCTCGCGAGAGTGAGACAAAGTAGTGAAATTTAAAACTTAAAACTATAGAACAATGAACAAGGATTTTAGTGCGCTTAGTCCAGCGCTTGTTTGGAAACATTTTGCAGCAATTTGTAATATTCCACACCCTTCTCACCACGAGGAGAAGATTCGTCAGTATGTAGTAGATTTTGCTCAGGCTCAGGGCCTTGAGTATACTGTTGACCAGGCAAATAATGTCTATGTGCGTAAGCCTGCCACTGCGGGTATGGAGAACCGTAAGGGTATTGTTATTCAGGCTCACCTTGATATGGTGCCGCAGAAGAATAACGACAAGGTTTTCAACTTTGAGACAGACCCTATTGAGGCATATATTGACGGCGAGTGGGTCACTGCTGCTGGCACTACACTTGGTGCTGATAATGGTATCGGCGCGGCAGCAATTCTGGCTGTGCTTGAGGATAAGACGCTTGTTCACGGCCCTGTGGAGGCACTCTTTACTGCTACCGAGGAGACCGGTATGGATGGCGCTTTTGGCCTTAAGGGCGGACTGCTTCAGGGTGATATACTGCTCAACCTTGACTCTGAGACCGAGGGTGAGTTGTATGTAGGCTGTGCTGGTGGTCTTGATGCAAATATTACTCTGCCTTATACTGCTCAGGCTGCCCCTGCGGGTTATACTGCCTATGCTGTAGAGGTTAAGGGCCTTAAGGGTGGCCACTCTGGTATCCAGATTGGCTATCAGCGTGCAAATGCTAACCGCGAACTGTTCCGTCTGCTCAATGCATCGTCTTGCGACCTTCTGCTTGCATCTGTAGATGGTGGAGGCCTTCGTAACGCTATTCCGCGCGAGGCTACTGCCGTTGTCCTTGTGGCTCAGGCCGATGTTGCATCGTTTGAGGCTGAGGTAGTTGCCTTTGAGAAGACTCTGATTGCTGAGTATGCAAATATTGAGGATAGTATCTCCGTAAAGGCCGCTCAGGTGGCTATGCCAGAGCAGATTATCCCTGCTGAGGTATCAGCAAAGCTCGCTAAGGCAGTTATCGGCGCACCAAATGGTGTTGTAAAGATGTCTGTAGAGATGGAGGGTCTTGTGCAGACCTCGTCTAACCTTGCTCGCGTAGTGAGCAACGGCGAGTGTGTAAAGGTTCACTGTCTGCTCCGTAGCTCTGTAAACTCAGAGAAGCACGCACTTGGCGCTGCTATTAAGGGTGTATTTGAGCTTGCAGGCGCAACTGTAGAACTGTCGGGAGACTATGACGGTTGGAAGCCAAATATGGAGTCGCCAATTCTGCATACTATGCTTGCCTCTTACGAGTCACTCTATGGCGTAAAGCCAGCCGTTATGGCTATCCACGCAGGTCTTGAGTGCGGAATTATCGGTGGTAAGTACGAGGGTCTCGATATGATCTCATTCGGCCCTACTATCTGCTACCCACACTCTCCAGATGAGAAGGTTGAGATTGCTTCTGTAGAGAAGTTCTACTCATTCTTGCTCCATACGCTTGCTAACGCCCCTTTGAAGTAGTATGATTGCTGATAAGATAAATACTGATCATTGGTTTGTTATTGTTAACCCTACATCTGGCTCTGGACTTGGCCTTACGGACTATCCGCAGATTGCTAAGCTGCTCAGAGATAACAATATCTACCACGATGCAGTCTTTACTGAGCATAAATGCCACGCTACGGAGCTTGCCGTTGAGGCTGTCAATAATGGCTATCGCAAGATTATTGTTGTCGGCGGAGATGGTACGCTCAACGAGGTTGTTAACGGCCTGTTTATACAGAAACAGTGCGAGCCGAAGGATATAAGCCTTGCCGTTATTGCCGTAGGTACGGGTAACGACTGGGTGCGAACTTTCGGCATAGCCTCGCACTACTCGGAGGCTATCAGGGCAATCAAGGAGGGTAAGACCTTCCTTCAGGATGTGGGCGCAGTGACATACACAGAGTCTAAATTTCGCCAGACCCGCTATATGGCAAATGTGGCGGGCCTTGGCTTTGACTCTTTTGTCATCTCTATCTTTAACCACTGGAAGGCAAAGGGATATAAGGGTCGCTGGCTCTACTATATGAGCATTCTTAAGGCCTACTTTAACTATAAAGCTACGGGCGTAAAGATTGTTGTGGATGGAGAGGAGCTTTATAACAATCTGATTTTCAGCATAGCTGTCGGCATCTGTAAGTTTAACGGTGGTGGAATCCAGCAGCTCCCAAAGGCTGTGGCTGACGACGGTCTGCTTGATATTACCCTTATCAAACCTCTCCACTGGTGGCATATAGTCTTCCGCCTTAAGAGGCTCTTTAACGGAGGAATATACTCTATTGGCCATATCAAACACGCGCAGGGAAAGCATATCAGCATCGTCTCCGCTCCGCCAATCCTCCTTGAGTGTGATGGCGAGATGATGGGCGAAACCGCTGTGGATATAGAGATTGTGCCACGAGCTATCCGTGTAGTTGTTACCAAGGAGTTTTTAGCCTCCCGATAATTTTGTCGATTTTGTCGTGATAGCGTGCCACCTACGGCACATCCCTTAAAAACCAGTGGCGGCTGTACCTTTTAGTACTATCCGCCACTGATTTTTTGCACGATGCACCGTATCTGACACGCTCTGACGACAAAATAGGTGCTATAAAGTAGTGAACTTAAGGAATTTAGTGAATTTAAGGAGTTTAGGGGAAAATCACTAAATTCCCTAAATTCCCTAATCTCCTTAATCTCCTTAACCCCCCCCTTAACTTCTCTGCTCTATCGCAGTAGACGGAGTGTTGTGAGGCCATTCTGGCGGCCGACGATATAGCACAGAGCCTCG
>JAFOYS010000022.1 GCA_017391435.1 Alistipes sp.
AAATAAGAATGGCGCAAAGGTAAATCCAAATATCATCCCTGTATACAATGGTGCTGCAGGAGAGTTTGCGGTTTTTGAGGAGCACCGCTATCCTATGCCCTTTGCAATGCTTGAGAATGGTGCTGGGCGCTATGCTGCGGCGCTGCACACAACACCGAGCCCTGTTCGTGGAGCGGTACTTAGTGATCAGTGGTGGTCGCTGGGTGTTGAGGCATACGAGAACCATAGCCAGATAGTACTCTACTCGGGAGCTATAGGATACAATGGTCAGCATAGTGTGGCAAAGGCGTTGCAGAAGCAGCCTATGGCCTATAGTGATACATACATAACCCTTGAACCACAGCAGGTTGTAGAGAAACAGTTCTTTGTTGAGGCCTACCCTATAACAGCTGAGGGAAGTGGTTTTCAGCAGCCTATTTATACATCGCTTGACATCCATAAACCATACTATGCAGAGTGCTTTCCAACATTTGAGCAGATAGTACTATCAAAATACGAGTTTGCAGCAAGGCGATGGATAGAATTTGATGCTCAGGCGGTCGGATTTAATATGTACGACAGCTCTGTGCGAAAGGATATTGTTATGGGCTGGTGTGGTCAGGCGGACTCTCCTGGATACTCTCTGCAGGCACTGAGCAAGATGCTGAACGATAGCCGTATAGAGTCTATGGTACAGCGCTCTATGGACTACCTATCGACCTTTGAGGTAGATAGTAAGAGGGGTATTTTTGTTGTCGGATACAATGGAGAGAAGTTCCACGGCGGCGATCCGGTATCCTGCGGTCAGGCTATGTATAACTTTGCAAAGGCGATAACTCTGGCCCGCAAAAACAGACACTATGACACAGCAAAGTGGGAGGCATTTCTGCAGAGGGCTTGCGATGCAGTGAGCAACCGTATATTGAGCGAGCAGTGGAATCCAAAGTCTACAGCCGAGGCCTTCTATATTGCACCCCTTGCCATTAGTTCCAAACTCTTTAAAAACAAGCGATACCTTGCAGCGGCGCAGCGTGCGGCAGAGCTCTTTGCTCAGCGCCATCTTACGATGAACGGATGCTATTGGGGTGGAACATTAGATGCAACCTGCGAGGATAAAGAGGGCGCGTGGGCAGCCTTTCAGGGATTTTTAGAGATGTATGAGCGCACAAAAGAGGCGCGATATCTACAGTGGGCAAAGCACGCGATGGATGTCTGTCTGAGCTATGTCGTTGTGTGGGATATACCTCTGCCTGCGGGCCGTCTTGCCGACTTTAACTTTAAAACAACGGGCTGGAGTGTTGTCTCGGCGCAAAATCAACATATAGATGTCTACGGAGTACTCTTTGCTCCAGAGGTCTACAAGATGGGTAAACTGTTGAAGGATGAGCGTCTGTGCCGCCTATCTGAGGTTATGTTCCGCAGCTGCGCGCAGCTTACAGACCCTTATGGCTCACAGGGCGAGCAGATACAGCAGACAAACTTTGCCCAGCGTGGAGATATGAGCAATGTATATAAACTGCGTGGAGGGTATGCCGAGCGCTGGACAGTCTTTTGGATTACGGCGCATTTCCTTAACTCCGCCGCACGATTTATGGAGGTAAAGTAGCCTAAACAAAAACTGCCGAAAGATTTTCGGCAGTTTCTGTTTTATAGTATCTTCTTTACAAGCGAGAAGAGCTTGTATGGCATATAGCGGAACGGCAAATCTATCCAGGTTGTGGTAGTAACTACTGCGCGCTGGTGAGAGAAGACATCAAAAGACTCCTTGCCGTGGTAAGAGCTCATACCAGAGTTTCCAACGCCACCAAATGGGAGATTCTCGTTTGCTATGTGCATAATAGTGTCGTTAATGCAAGCTCCGCCAGAGGATGTGTGGCGGAGAATATGCTTGCCACTGCAGCCAAAGTAGTAGAGCGCAAGTGGCTTCTCGCGCGAGGTGACAAACTCTATAGCCTCGTCAGTAGTGTTAAAGGTCACAACGGGGAATATAGGGCCGAAGATCTCCTCTTGCATTACTGCGCTATCTGGTGAGACATTGTCAAGAATTGTCGGCGCAATAAATCGCTCACTGCGGTCTGTCTCTCCTCCAACAACAATATCCCCATCCTTAAAGTAGCCTACAAGTCGGTCAAAGGAGCGCTCGTTTACAATGCGAACAAAGTGCTTAGCGCTCTGCGGATTCTGACCAAGTAGGTGCTTAAACTCCTCGCGCAGTGCATCTATAAGTCGCTCTTTTACAGCACTATGTACTAACAGGTAGTCTGGCGCTATGCAGGTTTGGCCAGCATTGAGACACTTTCCCCAGGCAATACGGCGGGCAGCAGTGGCAATATCGGCGTCGTAGTCGACAATACAAGGGCTCTTGCCTCCCAACTCAAGCACTACGGGGGTGAGATTCTTTGCTGCCGCAGCCATTACTGTGCGACCAAGAGCGGGGCTGCCGGTAAAGAATATCAGGTCGTAACGCTCAGCCAGCAGAGCTGCATTAACATCGCGGTTGCCCTGCACAGTGGCGATATACTCACTCTGGAAAGTGTCGGCAATTATCTGCTCAAGGACCTTTGCCACAGTTGGCACATATGGCGAAGGCTTGAGAATAGC
>JAFOYS010000251.1 GCA_017391435.1 Alistipes sp.
ATAAGTTTGTCGTACTCGTTTGGAATAGAGAGCTTTGACGCCTGCTGTGACAACTCGTCAATCTGTGCATAGATAGCTTTGCGCTCGGTCTGATCCTCAGTCTTACGATAGAGCTCAAACTTCTCCTCAATCTGGTCAAGCAGAGGCTTTTCTGCCGCATAGTCGCTTGTACCAAACTTATCTGTACCCTTGAACATAAGGTGCTCAAAGTAGTGTGCAAGACCTGTAGTCTCTGCTGGGTCATTCTTTGCACCTACACGCACAGAGATAATGGTCTGAATACGAGGCTGTTCCTTGTTTACAGACAGATAGACCTTAAGTCCATTGTCAAGTGTATAAATTCGGACATTCATCGGATCGTTCTTAACCCTCTGATAACTATACTCCGAACAAGATGACAGAGCAAAAAGAACTACTGTCATCAAAATAAATCTAATACTCTTCATATCTAAAATAAGTTTGAAATCCAATTTCCTAAAGCTGGAAAGATCTGACCAAAGACCTTTAGAAGAACTGCAAAGCAGAAAATTATCTTAAAACCTGTACCGACAAGGAACGAAAGAAACGATCCGAGTCCTGACTTGATTGCACGACCAAAATCAGAACGGTCGGCAATAAGTTCGCCCACTATTGCACCAATAAATGGGCCGACAATCGCTCCGACAATACTTCCCAGTAGCATACCTACAATAAGACCCACTGTAGCACCTCGCTCACCAGCCTTACTGCCTCCCGACAACTTTGTAAAATAGGCCGGAAGGATAAAATCAAGAACTGTAACCACAACAGCCAGAACAAGATATATCCACACTGCTCGGGTAGGAATATGCGAAAAAGAACAGAAGTAACAGCACACCATTGCTCCATAGGCAAGAAATTGTCCCGGAAGCACCGGCACAACACAACCCACAATGCCGACTATGACAAGTAACACTGCCAATATGGAGAGCAGTATATCCATTATTTCACAAGTTTATTTGTCGCTGTATCTGGGAAAATAACCCACGGCTTAAAACTCTTAGCCTCTTCAAAATCCATAGAGGCGTAGGAGATAATAATCACCACATCACCCACAGAGGCCTTATGAGCAGCTGCTCCATTGAGGCAAATCACGCCACTACCTGCGGCACCTGGAATGGCATAGGTCTCAAGACGCTCGCCATTTGTGACATTTACCACCTGAACCTTCTCGCCACAAATAATATTAGCAGCCTCAAGTAGATTGCTGTCAATAGTAATGCTACCAACATAGTCTACATTTGCCTGTGTAACTGTTACGCGATGAATCTTGGATTTGAGTACTTCAATGACCATCTTTATTTCAATTTTATATTGTCAATAAGGCGAATTTCGCCAGCCTGAACTGCAATGCAACCCTGAATACGCTCGCACTCATCCCAGCTCTTAACGCTCTGCATAGTAAGGGCATCCACAGCCTGGAAGTAGATAACCTTAAGCAACGGATTCTGATTTACCTGCTCCGTTACCCACGCAGTGAGAGCCTCAGGACTCAGCTCACCAACCTTGCCCACTGCCGCAGAGAGAACCTCGTAGATATGTGGTGCTGCAGCACGATGCTCGGCTGTAAGAAGCGTATTGCGAGAAGAGCGAGCAAGACCATCCGTGTCACGAATAATCGGACAATCGACAATCTCCACATCAATGCCTAACTGAGCAACCATTGCTCTTACGACAGCAATCTGCTGAAAGTCCTTCTCTCCAAAGTATGCCTTTGTAGGCTCAACGATATTAAAGAGTCGGCTAACAACCTGCGCCACACCGTTAAAGTGGCCCGGACGAGTAGCACCCTCCATAACCTTATCAATCTGGCCGAAGTCAAAAACGCGAGTATCTGGCTCTGGATAGATCTGCTCAACACTTGGGAAGAGGACAAAATCAACACCGGCAGCCTCCAACATAGCGGCATCAGCCTCTGGGGTGCGAGGATAGTGCTTAAGGTCGTTCTTATCGTTAAACTGTGTTGGATTTACAAATACCGATACCACAACAGTATCACACTCGGTGCGAGCACGCTCAACAAGCGAAATATGGCCCTGGTGCAACGCTCCCATAGTAGGCACAAAGCCTATTGTCTTATCTCGAAGCGGAAGCAGTGCCTCACGCAACTCTGATACGGTAGAAAATGATCTCATTATATATATGTATTAACGGCGCAAAGTTATAAAACTATTCAGAAAAGGCAAAGGTTTGTAGCAATAATTTTGGCTCTGTACAACCTATAACAACCTTTCGTCCATTTGATAGGCTAATAAGGTAGAGATTATCCATTGCTGTGGCATACATAGTAAAGGTTCCCAAGTGGCGATTTGTATAACTACCAAAGTAGCCATACAGACCCCCACACCCACCCATAGAGAGTGTCCACCTCATATCTTTAGACTCAAGAGGTTTAATGCTCAAGATTGTAGAACGGAGTATTGTTATGCTGTCGTACCTACGCAGAACGGTTATCTGCGACTCTGAAATCTCAAGACGCTGTGGCGAGTATCCCTCGCAAAATATCATAATACCAACAAGCACGGGCAGTGCCACAACAAGACCTGCAACAGCCGCAGCGGTAGCACCATTAACGAGTAGGTATACAAGCATACCGACTATCACCACTGCAACAGCATAATAGAGCAGAGTGATTGTCCAGACCGTCTTACTCCATACAAACGGAAGCGTATATACCCTCTCGCGAGCCATTAGAACTGAACCTTAATACCTACAACTGCACCTGCACCAAGACGACGGTAGAGTGCCCAATCATAAATCTTTGCATTGGCAAGATTTCGACCCTCAACATATACTGTACACTGCTTTGCCACAAACCAGTCAAAGGTAAGACCCAAGTCTACACAAGCGGGATACTTATAGCTCTTTAGACTCTCGCCCTCTGCAGCCTTTGTATCTACAAAACTCCAGTGTCTGCTACCGATAGCCTCTGCAGTAGCGCCAACAGCAAACTTGCGGTGAGTATATCTTATAGCAAGGTTAGCAATAAAGTTTGGTTTGCCAGACTCAAAATCTCCGTGATTGTCGTATATCATCCCCTTAAATCCTGCACTGAGAAGCAACGACGAAAGCGGCTTATACTCTACAGATGCGTTAAGTGAGAATACATTCTGAGCGTTTGGCGCTACATCAAAGCCGATATTATCAACATTCACCCAATAGAGCGCCTCGGAGATAAAGGCAGCATTTGCATAGAGTCTATAGCTAAACTTATTGTTAACAGTATGGCCCGTAAAGCCTGCGCGAAGATTATACACAGCCGTATTTGGCACTACACTATACACCTCTTCCCTAAGCAGAATATATGGGTTTACACCCTGCAGAGATTGGTACGAGTTATTCTCTATATGGCTATCAACCTCTACATATGGTACAAAGCCCCCCTTTTTACCGACATTGAAGCCTACATATAGATTTGGCAGAATACGGTGGAAAGTCTTGAGCTGTGAAACATTGTCGTTGACATACTTCAGCTCCGCCTTGATATCAAGCAGCGACTTTAGGTTGTACTCAAACATAACAGCACCGCTAATCTGAGTATTACTATAGCCCTTTGCATAGTGCAAACCATAGTAACCCTGGTAGTCAAATGTTGCATAGAGGCGAGATCTGCTACCGATATTACGACCCATTTTTAGCCCTGCAGAGGCATTGAACTGCTGAATCTTACGGTCAATATCTGCAAGTGGCAGCTGCTCGGACTTATCGTTATAGTAGTCCGCAGAGGCGTAGATGCCGAAATTGAGTTTGCTCATATCTGCAAACGAGTCTCCGAAGCTCATTGTAAGGGCAATATCCTCATAGTTTATCTCGTCAACAGCATCCTCACTCTTATTCTGTGCATAGCGATGGAAGATATCAGACTGGTAGTACAAATCACCATTAAAGGTATAGCGACCAACATACTTACCGCCATTGATTCCTATGCGATTTGTCATCTGCTGCGAGTTGCTCTGAAACTGCTCGCCAGAGATTGGGTTGCTTGTCTTGATATCAGAGTAGCTGCCGTGGTGATTTACATAGGCACTAAAGTATCCGACATCTGCGCGATTTGTAGAGGCATAGGCATCTACCTCACTTCTAAGCGGATAGCCCGCACCCGCCTTGATATAGAATGGGTACTGGCGCTTATACTCCCAGTAGGTAACCTTTGCCGGACGGAACTTCTCTGAAGCAAGTGCCGAAGCAAAAGACTTTGGGGCAATAGTATAATCTATCTCTGGGCGGATAGAGACTGTATCTACCCTATCCGGAGTCATATCCATCTTGCGAGCAGGTGGCAGCTTTGGCACATACTGCTTTGTAACCTCAACCTCTCGCTCTAACTGCGCCAATGCCGTAAAGGTCAGTAGCATTGCCGCTATTGTAAGTAATAATCTTCTCATAGTTTCTCAATTCTCTGTTTTGCCTCCTCTACAACTCCATCGTCAGTTGGAGTATAACCGTCAATAATACTCTGATATGTTGCTCGTGCCTGGAAAGCATCCCCCTTAGCGGCATATATATCGCCAAGGATAATAAATGCACGACCAAGATAGTAACTGTGCTGGGTTTTGCTATCAGCAAGCTCGTACACAAGTTTTTCTGCCGTATCGTGCTCCGCTGCATCAAAGTGGTAGCGGATAATATGATATGCAGCCTCTGCGCCCACAGCATCGCTCTTATCTGCGCTCAAAGTACGATATATCTGCAGCGCATCATCCCTACGACCCTGTGCCGTATAGACCTTAGCGCGACTATGGTGAGCCTTGCGAAGCACAGAGTTCTCAACATCCTTCAGCGTATCTACATCATCCGCCATTGCAAGCAGCTGATCATCACGACCATCGAGGATTGTCGTCTCTACATATCTCTTAGAGAGTTTACTGCGGAGCTCTGCATCCTCCGCATAGCCATACAGACGACGAAAAGCAGATGCCGACTCAGTATACATCTTATGCTCAAAAGTAACTTCGGCCAACTTCTCCAACACCGGCACAGTATATCTACCCTTTGGACGATCAGAGAGAAGCTTCATTCGCTCTAAGGCCC
>JAFOYS010000023.1 GCA_017391435.1 Alistipes sp.
AGTAGTAGTCGCCCACTTTGTACGGAGCATAGGTGCGGATGCGCATCTTTTCTACTAACTTGGCAATATATTTTGGATCTTTCTCTTTGCTGTAGCCAGACTTATAGCTTATAACTTTGCCGTACTCATCAAGCAGGATGATGTAAGGGCAGGTCCCACCGTATATCCAACTGCTATTGTTGCCTTCGCTACTGTTGAAGAATATTTTGTTCGGGTTAGAGTGGTTCTTGATCTTGCACTCAGAGTACTTTGTCTGTATGAAATAGATAGCTATAATTTGCTCTGCAATATGAGGATACTTCTCAAGCTCTTTCTGTAGATTGCGAGTAGGTTGACAGCCGACCATAGTGGTATAAACAAGAGTCTTCTTGCCACGCTTGAAGAAAGAGGCGTCGACCCTATTACCGTATGAATCAATAAAGTACGCCATAGGGAACTCTTTGCCTACGCTACTCTTTAATCGTTTCTCAAAAGCGACCTGCTCTGCCTTTCTCTCTGCCTCATATGCGGCTAGTTCTACCTTGCGGCGCTGAGACTCTATACGCTCCTTTGCCTCGCGCTGCTCAATCTCTGTGCGTCGTGGGTTGTTAGGCTTGCTAACTGCGCTCTGGCGTGTATAGTGGTCATAGCGGGTCACAAAATACTCCTTCCCACGCTCCTCGAGCGAGCTGCAGATAATGCGGCTGTTGTTGGCTGGCAAAAACAGACTGTAGCTACCTTCAGGAAGCTCTCCGTACATTAACTCAAGAACGTTTATAGCAGAGATAGGTAGACTGTATTGGTAGCCTCCATTTTTGTAGACTCCCTTGCCTGTGCAGCGCTCGTTGATTGTACTGCTGTAGATCCAAATAGTCTTGTGGTCTGGAAGAATGCTGGCAATAAAGCTACTCTTCAGGCGGGCTGATGAGATCTTATTGATCATTGTTGTCTCTCCACCACCTTCAGCCTTGTAGGTAGTGCCGGTGTAGCGGTAAGAGTAGTGTAATTCTTGGGCAGAAGCAACAGTTACGCCCAATAGTAGTGACAGAAGGTATAAAGCAAATCGTTTCATATGTAAAAGTGTTTTGTTTCTGTCTATATAGAGGGCGTGCAGCGAAAAATATTGCAAAAAATTGCTATATAAATGAAAATAGGTCCCTGAAAACCAGAGACCTATTTAATATTAATATGCTTAGGACTACTCCTCGTAGGCGTCGCGCTTCATCTTCCACATAGGTACGAAGATCAGTGCGCCGATAATTGCCATAACGACCATTGCAACGAATACACCGTGCCAACCGAACTTTGAGTCTGCAATCATACCGAAGCCAAGACCAGATACGATAGGGCTGATGTAGCTAACAAAACCTACAAGGCCGTTTGCAGTTGCAGATGCCTTACGGGTTGCGTGGTTAGATGCAATAACACCGATAAGTGCCTGAGGACCGTAGATAAACATACCAGCAGTAGCAAGCACAAATAGAAGCATAATAGGGCTTGCACCAGCGGTCTGAAGAGCGATAAAGCCGAGGATTGCAACAAGAGTACCGAGCATACAGAACAGACAGGTACGAGTTGCGCGACCACCAAAGACCTTATCAGAGATCCAACCAGCAACGAGCATACCTACAACACCGAAGAGCTCGAAGATAATAACTGTAGAGGCTGCCCACTCTGGAGACATTGCACAGTGCTCGCGCAAGAATGTTGGACCCCAGTCAAGAACGGCAAAGCGGATAACATATACAAAGAAGTCTGCAAGAGCAAGTGCCCAGATAACAGGGTTCTTCCATACGTGCTTTGTAATGTATGCAGAGATCTCTGCCTGGCTCTCCTGAACCTCAGGCTCGCCATCCTTCTTACCCTCCTCAAGCTCTGGAAGACCTACGCTCTTTGGAGTATCGCGAAGGATACCAGCGGTGATAAATACACCAACAGCTGCAATGATACCAGGGATGATAAATGCCCACTTCCAAGCGCCTACGTGCTCAGCTGCTGAGATAACAGCAGGGTCTGTAACATCCTTACCAAGGTTACCCGCGATTGTTGCAACCATAGCTGGGTCAGCAGACATATCTGTACCCATAGAGGCCATAATAAATGAACCGCAGAGAATACCTGCAAGACCTGCACCGATAGAGTGAGATGTATTCCAGATAGACATCTTTGTAGAGAGCTCATTTGATGGCACCCAGCGAGGGATAAGGCGTGAGCAAGGAGGGAAACCACAGCCCTGGAAGATGTTATTTACAATCCACAGAGCAGAGAGTAGGATAGTAAACTTACCAACAAACTCTGGAGTAGAGCCCTCAGGTACGCCTGTGAGAGCAGTGATAATCTCGGCACCAAAACCGATGAGAATTGCAGTAACGGTACTTACTGCAAGACCTGTAACCATATGCCAGCGACCATTAACGCGGTCAGCAAGCATACCGTTAAGAAGCTTTGAGAGTCCATAGAGGAAACCTGCAGCGGTGATAACTGCACCGAGGCTGGTCTTGCTAATACCATACTCCGCAGTAAGACCTGGCATAAGGAACGAGAAGTTCTTGCGGATAAGGTAGAAGAAGATGTAACCAATCATAGTACCGGCGATGGTTCTCCACTGCCAATACTTAAACTTTTTTTGCTGTTCTAAAGTCATTTTGGGTAGATTCTATAAAATTAGTAAATAAGTTAGTTTCTCTTTTAGGTAAATTCTATTGCGGTCGCTTTTGGGCTTTTTTCGGCATCTTTCACCGCTTTTCTCGGTTACAATAGGCTATTGCGCCCTCAAAAGAGCGGCAAAACCTATCCGAAATAACCTCCAAAATCGCCTCGCCCTAATTTTATAGAATCTACCTGATATAGTTTTTAGTTAGATTTTGCCTATTAACTATGCAAGACGCTTCTCAATCTCGCTGTAAGCAGCTACAATCTGGTCAAGGATTGGTGCATCAGCCTCAAGGGATGCGAACTCTGCAACAGCAGCCTTAAGACCGAGCTCTGCGATGCGCTCCTGCATCTTTACGCTCTGTGGATCCTCAGCGTTGTTGTAGTGAAGTGCTGCGCCGATACCGAGTAGCAGGTCTGGAGTCTCAACGCCTGCGCCCTGTGCTGTAAGAGTAGGGTTGATAAGGCGGTCTGCGGCAGAGAGCTTACGCAGTGGCTCACGACCTACGCGGGTAACATCGTCCTTAAGATATGGGTTCTTAAAGCGGCTGATAATCTTGTCAATATACTTGAAGTGAGCCTGCTTATCAAGGCCGTGCTTTGCAACAAGGCCAAGGCCACTCTGCTGCATAGCTGCCTTAACAATCTCATAAATCTGAGGGTCAGCAATGCTCTGGTCGATAGTCTTAAGACCCTTCATACAACCTATATAGGCAGTAATAGCGTGGCCAGTGTTGAGGGTAAAGAGCTTGCGCTCTACATATGCAAGAAGGTTGTCAGCAAGGTTCATACCTGCAATCTGCGGAACCTCACCAACGAAAGATGCCTGCTCAACATTCCACTCATAGAAGGCCTCTACAACAACATCAATAGGGTTTTCGCTGCGTACTGGAGGTACGATACGGTCTACAGAGCAGTCTGGGAAACCGACCCACTTTGTGCAGTACTCCTTATCCTCGCCCTCAAGAAGTGCAAGAACGTGCTCCTTGAGCTGAGAAGATGCGCGAACAGCATTCTCGCAAGCGATAATGTTTAGTGGCTGCTCAACGCCTGCTGCGCGACGAGCAACAATACCCTTTGCAATTGCCGGAGCAATGCGCGGAAGGATAACAACACCAACGGCTGTGGTGATAATATCAGCCTTAACAACCTCGTCAATAACTGCGTCGGTAGTAGAGTTTACGCCAGAGATGTTTGTAATCTTCTGCTCAACGCACTCAACATCCATTACGTGGACAGTGTAGCACTTATCCTCGTTAATCTTGTCAATTACAGTGGCATTCACATCTGCAAAAACAACGTGATAACCAGCCTGCTCCAACACTGCACCGATAAAACCACGACCAATGTTGCCAGCTCCGAATTGGATAGCTCTTTTCATAAAAATATAGTTATTTTGAATAAATTCTCTCTAATCAACAAAGGTAAGAAAAAAACCTTAAAAATCAAAATTTTATTTTGATAGAGATAGTTCCCTGCTGTCAGTAGGAGAGTTAAGAGGTGCTACAGTAGCCCGAACTTTTTGAAAGAGTAGCTCTGTGAACGGGTGATGATGATGTGGTCAAGCAGTGTGATGTCAAAGAGTTCGGCGGCACTTTTGACACGGTTTGTAAGGGTGATATCTGCCTGGCTTGGCTGTGCGTTGTCTGATGGGTGGTTGTGGGCAAGAATCATCTGAGTGGCAAGCAGTTCAATAGCTCGCTTGATAATCAGACGGTTGTCAACAACAGTTGCTTGCAGACCACCTTGGCTGATTTTCATCTTCTCAATAACTTTGCCCGAGTTGGTCATAAAGAGGACCCAGCACTCCTCGTGGTCAAGACCATCAAAGAGTGGACGGAGAATCTTCTCTGCCGCCTCAAGGCTCTGGATGCGGTCAACATTGCCTGTCTTTGTCTTTGCTATGCGGCGGGCAAGCTCTATGGCAGCGGTGATTTTTGAGGCCTTGGCAAGTCCCATACCGCAGCTCATTCTTAGGCGAGAGATATCCTCTACGGGAATGGTAGTAAGGCTGTACTGAGACATAAGTGCCTGGGCAACGGCTTGATTATCAATAATTGCTGTAATCAGTTCGCTGTCTGTAAGGGCTGCTGCTCCGTGCAGTGCTATCTTCTCCTGTAGTTCTCTCATTGTGGTAGTATCTCAGCTAAGACAAAGGTGCTGCCGCCGATAAAGAGTGTATCTTCGGCATTCATAAGGCTCTTTGCGTACTCTACGGCCTGACGGCTTGTTGCTTGCCACTCAAAGTCAAGACCAAGCTCAGTAGCAATTGCTGCAATCTGCTCGGCAGAGGCGGCACGGCGAGACTCTGCGCGGGTGAAGATGTAGTGAGCCTGCTTTGGCATTAGGCTGAGCATCTTCTTGATATCTTTATCCTCGCAGAAGCCCATAACGGCGTAGAGTTTTCCCTGCTCAATTGTTTGCAGCTGCTCTGCTACAACGCGGATGCCATCGGGGTTGTGTGCCGTATCGCAGATAACAGTCGGATTGGTAGAGAGTATCTGCCAGCGGCCGCGGAAGTTTGTAGCAAGGAGTGTATCTCGCAGACCCTCTACAAAGGCGCGACGGCTGATTGAGAGTGGGGTA
>JAFOYS010000024.1 GCA_017391435.1 Alistipes sp.
CCCTCGGTCTCCTGCCAGATAATTGCAAGGCGCTTCATTGCGCGCTCAAGGCGAAGATTTGAGCGGACAATACCCACATAATTGGACATAATAGCTTGTAGCTCACGACGATTCTGAAGCACAAGCACCATCTCCTCAGCCTCGGCAGTGCCCTCAAAGTCCCAATCTGGAATACCCTCCTGGAACTCTATCTTCTCTATCTGTGCCACTGCGTGCTTGGCTGCTCGGTCGGCATAGACAACAGCCTCGGTAAGTGAGTTTGATGCAAGGCGGTTTGCTCCGTGTAGGCCTGTGCAAGAGCTCTCGCCAATGACATATAGTCGGCGGATAGATGACTCTCCATTGCTATCTACAACAACACCTCCACAGCAGTAGTGCGCTGCAGGGCATACAGGAATCATCTGCTTGGTAATGTCAATGCCTATAGAGAGGCACTTCTCATAGATATTTGGGAAGTGGGCCTTGGTCTGCTCGGCTGGCATATGGGTGACATCGAGGTAGACAAACTCCTCGCCACGAATCTTGAGCTCGTGGTCTATAGAGCGCGCCACAACATCGCGCGGAGCAAGAGACTTCATCGGATGGTACTTATCCATAAACTCCTTGCCATTCTGTAGTTTCAGTATCGCTCCGTATCCACGCATAGCCTCTGTAATGAGGAACGAAGGGCGCTCACCAGGGTGGTAGAGGGCTGTTGGGTGGAACTGGATATACTGCATATTCTTTGTTATGGCCTTTGCGCGGTGGCACATAGCAATACCATCACCTGTAGCCACCGTAGGGTTGGTTGTCGTGTTGTAGATATTTCCACAACCACCCGCAGCGACAACCGTAGCCTTGGCAATAATGGTCTTTATCTCATCTGTGTCTGTGTCAAGGACATAGGCTCCAAAGCAGGCAAGACCCCTTGTGTGGCGAGTAACAATCTCGCCGAGGTGATGCTGCGTGAGAAGGTCAATGGCAAAGTGGTGCTCAAGAACTGTGATGTTTGGATGGGCCTTGACGCTCTCTATCAGTGCGCGCTCAATCTCTGCGCCTGTAAGGTCCTGATGGTGGAGTATTCGGTGCTCCGAGTGGCCTCCCTCGCGGTGTAGGTCAAAAGTGCCGTCCTCACGCTTGTCAAAGCGGGTACCCCACTTAATAAGATCAGCCGCTGCCTGAGGAGCATTGCGAATAACAAGCTCAACAGCCTCTCTATCGCACTTTCCCGCGCCGCAGACAAGTGTATCCTCAATATGTTTCTCAAAGGTATCAGGAAGATAGGTTACCGAGCAGATGCCGCCCTGAGCATAGTTTGTATTACACTCGTTAAGCTCTCCCTTTGTGACGATAGTCACCGTACCAGACTCTGCTGCCTTCAGCGCAAAGCTTAGCCCTGCAGAGCCAGAACCAATTACCAGAAAATCGCTCTTCATTGCTTTAAGGAATTATGTGATACAAAAATAGCTAAAATTTACGAAAACGCAAATTTTAGCTATTGTACATTGTTGTTCGTGCTACTGCTTGCTTATGCGGCGGAACTCGCGCTGGGCGCGTTTCATCTGCTTACAGAAGCGAGGCGAGGTGTGTAGCTTTGCTACAGCGGCTGCGGCAACAAGGCGTGATGCATCTACATCGCTCTGCCAGTGGTAGCCAGAGATTACACGGCTCTGACCATACTGATAGCCTAACGATAGCAACTGTTCGGCTCTGTCGGGATTAACCTCGAGCAGCAGTAGGGCTGCGGTCCATCCTCTGAGTGTATGGCCTGATGGGAAGGAGCCATTCTGGTGGAGCATACCCTCGCTATCTGGCATAAGCGTACCCTCTTTGTGGTATGCAAATGGGCGGGTGCGGTGGTAGTACTCTTTAGGGGCAACAACGCTCTTTACAGAGGTTATAACACCGTCGCGCAGAAGGATAAATATCTCTGGAGTGTTCTGTGCAGTAATCTCAAAACCAAATGGCTCGCTAAACTGCTTGCAGATATTCTCTATGCTATTGTCAGACTGCTCCTTAGCCGCTTTAGCTGCCTTTTCGTCTGTGGCGCGAATCTTTTTGCCCAGCTCATATACGGCAATATCATACTTAAAGGCCTCGCTACCCTCTGCAGGTGGGCCTGGTAGAAACTGCTTCATATCGGGCATCTGCTCTGGCTCAAAGTAGAGCTGTGCGCGGTGGTAGTCCTCCTGTGCGGATAGTGTAAGGATTGTGCAGAGTGCAACAACTGCAGTTAATAGAACTCGCTTCATTGACTATTTTGTTATCTTGTTAAACTCCTTCTTTGCGCGCTTCATCTGCTTGCAGAACTGCTTTGAGTTGTGCATAGCAACTACAGCTAC
>JAFOYS010000252.1 GCA_017391435.1 Alistipes sp.
AGTCTCTGGCTCCTCAGTTGCTGCGCCGTCGATGTAGTAGATATAATAATAGTAGGTGCCTTGGCTACCTGCAAAGTTAAACTTGCTACCGTAGTAGTTGTTCAGATAACGAGAGTGGAGAGTGTTATAGAGGGTTACATAGTTGCTACTGCTCATAGTAACCTGCCAAGAGGCCTCAGCATCCTTATCAGCCTTGAATGAGAGCTTGTTTGACCAATTCTCAGAGTCGTAATTACCATAGAGGTAACCCTCAGCCGCTTTGAAAGCAAAGGTGTCAGCATCTACACCATTCTCAACGACGAAAAGTGCTGCATCTACAGGAAGTGTCTCTGTAGCAATCTCAAGAGCATCTGTAACGGTTACAGAGCTTGTGAACTTAAGCGCGCTACCATCTGCTGTAGTCGAAAGAAGCTTTGCTGTTGAAGATGCTGTATTCTTTGTACAGAAGATAACCTTATCACCTGCAGAAAGAGCGGTAATGTCGGTCATAAGCTTGTAAACCTGAGGCTTCTGCTGCTCAACAAGATCGGTTACACGGAACTGAGCAACATCTGCACGCTCAAAGTTAAGGGTCTTGCCTGCAAGGTCTACACTCTTTGTATAGTTTGCTCTGTCAGTTGCAACAGTTACGGTGAATGATGTGCCGCTAAGGTCGGTTGGAACAGTTACAAACCACACAACATCCTCGCCAGTAGCTGTGCGACCACCGAGGTTGAGGGTGATATCCTCGTAGTTGTTGTACCACTTTGCATTCTCAAGTGTACCCTGCTCCTGAACCTTGAACTCAACAGCACCCGCAGGCTTTGCAACAGATGAGAATACAACCTTCTCAATCTTCTCGCCAGCAGGGATACCTACAAGGGTCATCTTTGCAAATGCAACCATACGGGCAAACTTGAAGCTGATCTTGCTCGGAACGCTCTCTGTAACAACAGGGTTTTCTGATACCAAGATATCGGCCTTAGGGTCGTAGCTGTTCTCGGTAGGTGTCTGCTCCTGAGGCACTGTAAGGCTTACAGAAGAGAGGGTAGACTTATAAGCATACGGATAGAAGGCGCCAAAGGTGTACTTTGTTGCACCATCTGTTGTTGTAATGTCGGCAGTAAACTCTGCGCAGTTGTTTGTAATGGTATAATCCTCGTGTGTTGCGCTCTGACGACGGGTTGTGCTATCGTCAGCAAAGTAGATGATATTGAGCTGCTCACCACGCTCTGCCCAACGAATCTCTGTACCCTCAATGTATGTTCTTGACTCTGCTGCAAGAGCCTCAATAGTAACAGTTGAGCTCTTCTCAACAACAATCTGCTCGTCTGCACTCTTAACACAAGAGCTGAGAAGAGCTGCAATAGCTGTAAGTGTGTATACAAGTTTCTTCATAGCTGTAATGTGTTAAAAGTCACCAAAATCGTTAAAATTAGGATTTTCGCCCGGCAATCCGATACCGTCTGAGATGGTAAATCCCGCCTCAGTCACAATGTTCAGAACCTCCAACAGAGGGCTCTGATAACCATAGTTTACTGCATTAACCTTCTTCATAAGTCTTAAAAAATTGTCCGTTAAAAATTTATTTTGGCCGCAAAGGTAGTAAAATTTTTGAAATCATATTCTGTGAATATGCAAGATTTGCTATCTTTGTGAAAAATATCAAAGATTATGAAGCAGTGGCTTTTACTTTTTATAGCAGTTTTCTCACTCTGCAGCACAGCTCTCGCCGCAGATATTGACGGCACAGGAAACCTTACTGAGCACACCTTCAAGCACAAGGGAGTTGAGTACGATTATTGGCTCTATATCCCGAAAAATATGGCCGAAAATGCTCCGCTACTGATGGTCTTTCACGGCTATGGCTCAAAAGATATCCCATCTATCAAATATGGTTTTCACCCCGTGGCAGACAAGTACGGTTTTGCTATCTGTTATCCTCGCGGACCAAAGGATTTTAAGGGGAAACATTACTGGAGTGTGGGTTACCAATTCCACATCGAAAATGGTGCGGAGCGCGATGATGTCGGGTTTGCCGTAAAGTTGGCAAAGCATCTGCAGAAGAGGTACAAACTATCTACAAAAAATCTCTTTGCAACAGGTCACTCAAACGGTGGTGCAATGTGCTATATGCTTGCATATCAGGCAGCTGACATCTTTACAGCCGTAGCCCCTATGTCGGGTCATATTATGGAGTGCCGCTACCGCACACTCAAGCCAAAGCGACCAATTCCACTAATGGAGGTACACGGAACAGAGGATAAACTATCTCGTTGGAATGGCGACCCATACAACAACGATGGTTGGGGTGCCGACATTGCCATTCCTCGCGCCGTAGGGCTGTGGGCGGCTGTAAATCGCTGCACACACGAGCAGACAGAGGTACTTCCGCTAATCAAAAATAAGATCATTGCCCACCGATATGTTGGGGGCACAGATGGAAATCAGGTTTGGCTATACGAGGTTGTCGGGGGAAAGCACAACTGGGCAAGTGATAGTATGGACACCGCTGCCGAGGTTTGGAAATTCTTCTCCCTCTATCTCAAATAGAGCTACTTAACCTTGCAGTCTAATGGGTATTTAAGCCCCTTAAAATCAGAGATATAGGCACGAATACTACCCACAATTATTGGCGATTCGAGAAGTACGGGGAACTTATTTTTATCATCCGTAATCCAGATAAAAAACTCCGAGCCATCGGTAAACGAAAAACCCTCGCTTGTACCAAGTGTGCAGGCGAGTTTTATTGTTCTGAACTTACCTTTTTGCGGTACACGACACACCTCACGACCTAAGAGTCTGTATTTGAGCACCTTAATAGTATCCTCAAGCACCATCTCAAGATTGTAGACCTCCCCCTCTTTAAGGGTTGAAGCATCTACAGAACGGAGGTTAAAATAGAGTGATACTGGATCCATACTACGCTCAGTGAGTGCCATAATCTTTGTCCTTGGCTCCCTCTGGCGGCTCTGTGCCCAGGTATGCACCTTAAGGCTATCCCAATCGTAACGATAGTGGCTGCGGAATG
>JAFOYS010000253.1 GCA_017391435.1 Alistipes sp.
CCGATAGCTACTTGAGGGTTAAAATTTGTGCTAAGCATCTTAGAGCCCCACGAGTTAGAGGCTAGATGGTGGTTGCATTTGAATGCCTCAAGATTATCACTGCCTATAAAGTCGCGGAAGTAGAGTGCCATAAGGTTTTGAGGCGAACTTGTCAAATCTCCGCAGGCAATATAGTCAAACTTTCCGTAGGTTATATGAAAACCGGTTGAGCAAGGGTTACCGCTACCCTTTGGCTTTGAGCCTAACAGAGTGGCATTCCCTTCGCTATCTTTACCCCATACAAAGCCATTGGCGCAGATGTTGAATACAGAGAAGTTTTCGTACTTTGCAGCGTTGTTAAGTAGTACAATTTGCTCCTTGCCAGGTGTAAATCGCTCGGCAGTAAACTTGCCCTTGGCAACGCCCCACTTGACAAATGTAGCCCAATCCTGAGCAAGTTGACCCTCAATAGCTGGTGTGTTCTCGTCTTCGGTATATGCTGGATATGCTCTATCGAGTATATGGTTGTATGGCACGCGGTCATAGAGTGCTAGCAATCCCGCCTTACGATAGCCCGCCGCAGCACTCTCTGTAACAACATCCTCACCGCCAATATGGTCAATATGAAAGTGTGACGGAGAGCAGTAGTCAATAGCACTCTTTCCTGCAGGCATAAAGTGCTTGATGTAGTTTGCATAGGCTACATATGGGCGTGTAAGGTCATTTGGGCGTTGAGGTATAGCCTCGTCGCTACTTGCAATCTCTCCAGCATCTACAAGTAGTGTTGTGCCATCGGGCAGAATGTAGAAACAGCACTCGCCTCGGGCTGTGTTGATAAAGTGAATGTCAAGCTCCCCTTCGCTCCAAGCGGGGAGAGTTTTGCCGACTGTAGCTGTTGTTATGTTTGGGTCGTTAGGTTGTTGTGCACATTCAGGACTATTGCTACAAGTGCTACAAAGCATAGCAAACAGACTAAGAAGGAGAATAGATCTTTTCATACTCTTAACAATCGGTTTGATGCAAATATAACCAAAATAAAAGAGAAAAGCAAATCCCAGTTTGAGATTTGCTTTATATATAAATAGGTATAGTCTGCTTACTATACGCAGCCCTGAGCAATCATAGCCTCAGCAACCTTCATAAAGCCACCGATATTTGCACCCTTGACATAGTTGATATATCCATCCTCTTCGGTGCCGTACTTTGCACACATCTGGTGAATGCTCTGCATAATAGAGTGTAGCTTCTCGTCTACCTCCTCGGCTGTCCACTTGATACGCATAGAGTTCTGTGACATCTCAAGACCAGATGTTGCTACACCACCAGCGTTAGATGCCTTTCCTGGAGCATAGAGCAGCTTGTGCTTGAGGAATACCTCAATAGCCTCTGGGGTAGATGGCATATTTGCACCTTCAGCAACGCAGAAACATCCATTGTCAACAAGAGTTTGAGCCTGCTCACCGTTCAGCTCGTTCTGTGTAGCACAAGGCAGCGCAATGTCACACTTAACACCCCACGGACGCTCGCCAGCAAAGTACTGTGCATTAGGATACTTCTCTACATACTCCTTGATTCGGCCACGATATACATTCTTCAGCAACTTTACATACTGAATCTTCTCCTCAGTAAATCCCTCTGGGTCGTAGATATAACCTGATGAGTCAGAGAGTGTTACAACCTTTGCGCCAAGTCGCATAGCCTTCTCGGCTGCGTGCTGTGCAACATTTCCAGAACCAGATACGCATACGGTCTTGCCCTCAAAGCTCTCGCCACGCGTTGCGAGCATCTGCTGAGTAAAGTAACACAGACCGTAACCAGTAGCCTCTGGACGAAGGAGTGAGCCTCCCCAACCAAGACCCTTGCCGGTAAATGTGCCTGTAAACTCATCGCGCAGACGCTTGTACTGACCAAACATATATCCGATTTCGCGACCACCAACACCGATATCACCCGCAGGGACATCTGTATCGTGACCAATATGACGATATAGCTCTGTCATAAATGATTGGCAGAAGCGCATAACCTCATTATCCGAGCGACCCTTAGGGTTGAAGTCAGAACCACCCTTTCCACCGCCCATTGGAAGAGTCGTAAGGCTATTCTTGAAAGTCTGCTCAAAGGCAAGGAACTTCATAATACTCAGATTTACAGAGGCGTGGAAGCGGATACCACCCTTGTATGGACCAAGTGCGCTGTTCATCTGCACGCGGAAACCACGGTTAATCTCAATCTCACCGCGATCGTTTAGCCAAGGCACGCGGAAGATAATCACACGCTCAGGCTCAGCAATGCGCTCCAAAATCTTGAGCTGCTGTAGCGCTGGATCTGCGACAATATATGGAGCAAGCGACTCTGCAACCTCTCTTACCGCCTGATGAAACTCTGGCTCATTTGGGTTTCTGGCAATGATTTGAGCCATAAAACCCTCTACATACTTTTTTGCTTCTATTTCCATACTTAACCTAAATGTTTATAATGCAAAAATAGTGTTTTTATCAATCTGTTGTATCTCAATGCGCTAATTTTATTGACATTTTATTGACTAAACCTTGTTTATTTTGCCTTTAGACACCAAATAGTACCTTCAATAAAACTCGCCCAGATTGTTCCTGAACTATCTGCTCGTAGATCGTTGGCTGCAGAATTTGCCAATTTTGCAACCCCGACTAACTCTCCACTGCTGCTTACTGCTGCAACCTTTCCTCGGCGGTTGGACATATATATTATATTGTCGCTCTCAATTAGCGGGCAGAAACTATGGTCATACCCCCAACCGACATCTGAAAACCACAACTCGTTGTAGCTATCAGCATCTGTTGGGATTGCAATCATCTGGCCATCCATTGTTTTGCTATAGAAAATTTTACCATCATTACTTATACCTGTACTCTCGCGAACACGGCGCTGCTTGACTCTCCATAGTTGCGCCCCAGAATTTAGGTCAATGCAGGTCATATATCTATCTGGTGCTACAATCATTACCCTATCTTGAGCTACTCGCGCAATAACATTACCTGGCGAGTAGAGCCTATTTTTAGAGCCGTTTGACCATCTCCATAACTCTCTACCAGACTGACAGTCAACACAGTACAAGTTACAATCCCAAGCACCAAAGATTAGTTTGCCTGCTGATACTGTAGGTCGAGCTTGTGGATGAGCCTCTCCAAAGGCGTAACACCACACCGTACGACCGCTATTACAATCTATCTTGAACATTTTTCCTTGCGCTCCGATGTATATATGGCCGTTGTCAACTGTTCCGTTGCCTATAAATCTATCACCGTCTCTATTGCACCATATTCTCTTGCCACATTTACGACTGAGTGCTACAATACCCTCAGAAAGGGTCGGAACAATCACTTTGTCATCTGTGATAATAGGTGTTGAGTATATAGGGTCCCTAAACTTTCTTATCCATATAAACTGCTCACTGTTAGTATCATATGCCTTTACCTGGCCAGCGGAGTTTGCGTAGTATAGCAC
>JAFOYS010000254.1 GCA_017391435.1 Alistipes sp.
GTATCGTTGTACAGTATGTGAGTGGGTTTACGACCCAGCAGTAGGAGATCCAGATAGCGGCATTGCTCCAGGCACTGCCTTTGAGGATATCGCTGAGGATTGGGTCTGCCCAGTTTGTGGCGTTGGCAAAGAGGACTTTGAGGCCATTGACTAAACAGCAGACAAAAAGAACTCCAAGCGGAGTTCTTTTTGTCTATATCACGAACCACATTAGTGGTAACTGTTAATTCTACAAGAGGTAGAGAGGCTTTACTACTTAATTTGAGAGAGCAGGTGGTTGCGAATATCGCTCCAGCGGTAGAAGACGCTCTCGACAGGTGTAGCAACCTTGCTGTCAAGAATCTGCTCACGCTCGTTGTGGAGAATTTTGACAAGAATCTCGTCACTGCGCTTGCTGCGGTAGAATACCATCTGAATGTTTGCACCCATAGGTGTAACCTCATTTATGCGCCAGTGGTGGCTAACTTGCTCCCAGTCATCGGTAACGATATTACAGCTCTTAATACCCAGTATTGCAGCAAAAGGTATAACAGTTACATCGTGAGCAAAGCGCAGTGACGCCTGCTCGCAACCGGTAGCAATTGCGTTGTCTGCCTGATTAATAAAGACCTTGACAAATGGATATATGCCTTCCACAATAGCGTGACCAAAGGCCTTTGAAGGGCCTGTAAGTGCATATCTGCGAATGTTTGATGCTCGCCAAATAGCCGCAAGTTCATCCTCAGTAAAAGCATATTCAAGGTTGTTAATACCCTCAAGCGGTGTAGAGCCAAGGATAGCGTTGAGCATAAATATTGTGTACATAAACTCCTTGCTATCAAACTTCTGCTCTGTAGTGAAAATTCGCTTTAAGAACTTCTCTGGACAAGGGAGATATGCTCTTTGCAGCGAGTCACTCAGTGGACGAGCAACCTGCTTGACGTTATTCAGACCTGCATAGGCTTTGAGGTACTCGTTCTTGTCGCTTGACTCCATACGGATAGAGGCCGTTGGAACTCTTCTGCTAATCTCCCTTACGGCTGATGCCATACTGTGAATGCAGCGTGGCACAGTGGTAGATTTACAATCAATATGGCACTTCTTGCGGAAGATCTCTGGGTAGTTCTCTACCATACGCTCAGCCATATATTGGTGCTGCTCAAAACCGAGCGGAGAGAGCTCTCCATAGCGATTATTTGCATCTGTAGCGAGTCTCTGCACATCCTTATAAAGCTGCTTGCCAAGCTCCGTCAGTTCGCCACTCTTGTTTGCAGACTCTAAAATACCAAGAGGGAAAGAGTAGCTGCTCTCTGCCGCGTGCCAGCGTGAGCCGTGGCGGGCAAGGTGACTCATATAGAAAGGCTTATATCCCTTAGGAGCCTTTGTCAGCTCCATATCGCGATACTCTGCTGGATATGGACGGTAGAGTTCGTAGTAGTATTTGCTATCAAAGCCCTTAATCTGCTCTACAGTCTGAGCCGTAGCAGTTAGGGTGCAAATTAGAAGTAGTAGGGTGGTTATAGCTCTCATAGCGTGCTATTTTTCTGTCATTATCTTTAGAATTAGTTTGTCGGTCTCGCGCATACCGTTGCGACCAATATTTGTTAGGTTTGCGATGCACTTGTCTACATCGTCATCTATAATACCCTCTAAAGAGGTTGTATGTCGCTGCTCTATGGCAAGTATGGCCGAGAGTACTGCCGTAGAGACTCCGCTTGTCACCTTGAGTGAGCAACTTGGCTTGGCTCCATCGCAAATCATACCCGTGAGGTTTGCTACCATATTCTTTACTGCAAAGCATACCTCGCGGAACTCTCCGCCCATAAGGTATGTAATACCGCAACTTGAGCCCGTTGCCGCTACAACACAACCACAGAGAGCTGATAGTCTACCTAACGACTGCTTGATATATACAACCGTAAGGTGGCTTAGAGCCAATGCCCTTAGAAGCTGCTCACGGCTAACACCCCTCTCTCTACCGAAGATTACCACGGGAACTGTCGCCGAAATGCCCTGATTACCACTGCCAGAGTTGCTCATCACAGGCACCATAGCACCACTCATACGAGCATCGCAGGCGCCACTTGTATATGAGAGAATCTTTGTAAAGAGCGTATCGCCTAAAATGCTCTGTGTAGCACCTTTGTGCATCAGTCGTCCAAGGCCGTGGCCATAGTCACCCGTAAAGGATACCTCCGCCGCGGCAATATTTAACTTCTCCGCCTCTTCAAGCCACTCTATATCAGATAAATCAACTGTTGTGGCATAGTCATATACATCCTTTAGAGTGAGCTGCGGCTCGTCGCTTGATGTCTGCTCACCCTCGCTGCTCTGATTTTGCGAGTAGAGTGTAGTGTCATTGAGCGACACAAATGTAAAGTTTGTATGTGTGCCACAGATGACAGCTCGTGCACGGTTATCGCCACTGTAGACCTCCACATCAATATATAATATATGTGCAGTCTGCTTGTCAATATCAATATTAATCTCTGCACTCTCAAGATAGCTCTTAGCCCTCTCTACGGCACTGCTATCAGCATCTTTAAGCACCTGCAGTTCGTACTCCGACCTACCTGCTACAGCGCCTAACGCTACGGCAATAGGCAGACCTGTCATACCGGTATTTGGGATGCCAACACCCATTGCATTCTTGTAGATGTTTGGACTCAGGTTGACTACTATTCGCTCAGGCAGAGCACCTAAGGTCTCACAGGCGCGAGCGACACAAAGCGAGACTGCAATTGGCTCAGTGCATCCAATAGCAGGAATAACCTCACGATGTAGAAGGGCATCAATTTGAGAGTAATTCATATTGTTAGTATATTAGGTAGATGATATAACCAATATATGCCGCAAGGAAGACTAGCGCCTCCATTCTTGTAATCACGCGGTGTCCAAAGAGTCGAGCAGATATTGCCAAAAGCACAGCTGCACCGAACATTGTGTAGAGGTCAATAGCTGTTATGCCACCCATAGTGAGTGGAGTTATGGTTGCACAAGCACCCAGAATCAGCAGGATGTTGGCAATGTTTGATCCAATAACATTTCCAAGAGCTAAAGAGCCGTGACCCTTTAATACTGCCGCAATGCTTGCTGCAAGCTCAGGTAGAGATGTTCCACCTGCAAGCAGAGTGATGGCAATCACACGCTCGCTAATGCCAAAGCTGCGTGCAATAGCTGTTGCAGAGTTAAGTGTAATATCTGCACCATAAACAAGGCCTGCAAAGCCGAGTATAATCCAAAAAACTGTCTTAACCCAAGAGAACTTCTCGCTATCGCTATTCTCATCCTCCTCTGTATCCTCTTGCTCAGACTTGCCCGTCTTAATTGAGAGCATAATAACCGCTACATAGCACAGCAACAGTATAATCGCCTCAATTCGAGAGAGTGTTCCGCCCCACAACATTGCTACAAGTGCAGCAGAGACAACAAGGCAGAGCAAAATGTCGACTCTAAGGTTGTTACGAGTAAATGTCACAGGCTTGATAAGCGCACAAAGACCGAGGATAAAGAGGATGTTGAATAGATTTGATCCGACAACATTACCTATAGCCATATCAGCACTGCCACTAAATGTAGATGCAATACTTACAGTAAGTTCTGGTAGAGATGTGCCCACAGCGACAATCGTCATACCGATAATAAACTCGCTAATCTTTAACTTCTTAGCAACAGCTGCCGAACCATTGGTAAGCCAAGTTGCTCCTACAGTGATCATCGTAAAACCGATGATAAGCAAAATCCAATCTAACATATAAATAGTGATATTTTGTAATAACAGTCGCGAAGATAGTAAAAAAAACAGTCACAGCGCTCAAAGTGACTTGAAATTTGCTAATTTTGTATATATTTGCATAAACCTACTTTTTTGAAATATGAGATCTATTACAATAGCTGTTGACTCTTTCAAGGGGTCACTCAGTTCGCGGGAGGTTGCTCAGGCCTTTGAACTTGGTTTCTGTAGACGACTACCTGACTGCAAAGTGCGTAAAGTGTCCATTGCCGATGGCGGCGAGGGACCGGTTGATGCTCTTGTTGAGACGCTTGATGGAGTCTATGTCGATGCTACGGTGTTAGACCCTCTCGGGCGACAGATTGTAGCTCGCTATGGCGTGATTGATGGCGGCAAGAGTGCAGTTATGGAGATGTCTGCGGCAAGCGGACTGCCACTGCTTGCACCTTCTGAGCGCAATCCTCTGCTTACATCTACCTACGGCACGGGTGAGATGATTCTTCACGCCCTTGATAGAGGTTGCCGTAAGTTCCTTGTGGGTATTGGTGGTAGTGCTACAAACGATGGCGGAACGGGTATGCTCCGCGCGTTGGGATTCCGTTTTCTTGATGCTCAGGGGGCGGAGCTAGTAGGCGGCGGAGAGATTTTAGAGCACATCGTAACTATAGATGCTTCGGCCGTTCGTGAAGAGTTAAGCGAGTGTGAGTTTATCGTTGCTTGCGATGTTACTAATCCACTCTATGGCCCTACTGGTGCAGCCTATGTCTATGCGCCACAGAAGGGTGCAGATAGAGCAATGGTAGAGCAGTTAGATAGAGGCCTTAGGGTCTATGCGCGAGCTATAGAGAGGTTCAACGGCATAAAGGTAGATGATATTGCTGGTGCAGGTGCTGCAGGTGGTCTTGGTGGCGGTTTTAAGGCGCTACTTGCTGCCCGTTTAGAGCGCGGTATTGATATGGTTTTAGATGCAATGCACTTTGATGATATTATTGCGGGCTGTGATTTGGTTGTAACGGGCGAGGGTCGCATTGACCGCCAGACTACTATGGGTAAGGCACCTAGTGGCGTTCTTAATAGGGCAGAGGCGCAGGGTATTCCTGTTGTTGCTATAGGTGGAGCAGTTCAACCTTGTGAAGAGCTGAGTCAGAGCGGATTTGCCGCTGTGCTGCCTATTGTGGCAGGGCCGGTGTCACTTGATGTTGCTATGCAGTACGATGTCGCCTTTGAGAATGTCGCTCGTACAGCCGAGCAAATAGCAAGATTATTAACCATTAAAAGTTAGAGAGAATGAGTGCAATTGGAGCTGTTATAGGTTTGATAGTAGCTATAGTGCTGATTATCCGTAAGTTTTCGCCAGTGTATAGCCTGCTGCTGGGTGCTATTTTAGGCGGTCTAATTGGCGGAATGGGCCTTAGTGGCACTGTGGCAAATATGATTTCGGGAGTGAAGGACATTACGCCAGCCATAGTGAGAATTATCGCGGCGGGTGTGCTCTCTGGTGTGCTTATAAAGACGGGCGCTGCCGCATCTATCTCTCATACTATTGTCAATCGTCTTGGCTCAAGACATATCTTTTTAGCCTTGGCGCTCTCTACAATGTTGCTTACGGCCGTTGGAGTGTTTATAGATGTGGCGGTGATTACTGTCGCACCTATTGCAATTATTATTGCCGAGCGTATGGGTGTTTCAAAGTTCCCAATGCTACTTGCTATGATTGGCGGTGGAAAGTGTGGTAATATTATCTCTCCAAACCCCAATACGATTATAGCCGCCGAGAATTTTGATGCTCCACTATCATCTGTTATGGCTGCAAATATCATCCCTGCCGTTGTAGGTCTAATTGTTACTGTCTATCTTATCATTCCACTGATGTCAAAACGCTATAACGGTACTGCGGCTAACTTTTCACAACTCGATACTGCGGAGAGTTCGTTGCCCTCTTTCTGGGCATCAATCGCTGGACCACTTGTGGTAATTGCCCTGCTCGCCCTAAGACCGTTAGTAGGCGTGGCCGTAGATCCTCTTATAGCCTTGCCCGTCGGAGGTGTTGTTGGAATCTGCGCTACTGGCCAGTGGAGCCGCGCAACGCAGAGTATCAGCTATGGCCTTGAGAAGATGTCTGTTGTAGCTGTACTGCTGGTCTCTACAGGTGCAATAGCAGGTATTATTAAGGCTTCGACACTTACAGATGTCCTTATTTCGGCATTAGGCCACGGAGAGTTCGCGCAACTGCTTCTTGCACCACTGTCAGGTGTTATTATGTCTGCAGCAACAGCCTCTACTACCGCTGGCGCAACAATCGCCTCAGCCTCTTTTGCTCCAACAATTTTGGCCTCTGGTGTCTCAGCTGTCTGGGGCGCAGCTCTTGTAAATGTCGGCGCTACGGTACTTGACCACCTTCCACACGGATCGTTCTTCCACGCTACAGGTGGCGCAGTAGAGATGAATATCAAAGAGAGATTGAGCCTTATTCCGTATGAATCTGCCGTCGGCCTGCTGCTCACAGCCTGCTCTGTTGTTACATATTTCATACTGTCGTAACGAGTCGATTTAGCGAGCCGTAAATAAAGAATTTGAAAAAAATAGAAATTTTCTTTAAAAAAGTTTGCAGATTAAAAAAAAATCTCTACCTTTGCACTCGCAATCTGAAAA
>JAFOYS010000255.1 GCA_017391435.1 Alistipes sp.
ATGAAAAACCTGCATATAATTACACCTGTTAAGGACTCTATAGACTCCACTCTTCAGACCATAGAGGCTCTGATGGCATCTGTGACAGATGTTAATTTCCACTATACCATTTACAACGACTTTAGCACTGAGCAGACCACTACCCTACTTAAGGAGTATTCAAAGAGGTATAACTTTGAGCTTGTGAATCTTTGCGATATTACAGACCACCCATCACCAAACTACCTCTTAGTGCTGCAGACAGCGCAGAGAAGGGCTATAGAGCAGGATGCTGACCTACTTATTGTCGAGAGCGATGTTATTGTGGCCGCAGATACTATTGATAGGCTTGTCAAGGGTGCTGCCGCGCGTAGAGATTGTGGTATTGCCGCATCGGTTACAGTAGACGACCAGGGAGAGATAAACTACCCTTATGGCTATGCCAAGGGGCACGAGGGTGAGACATATGCCGTAGATAAGCACTGTAGTTTCTGCTGCTCGCTGCTTACAAATGCACTACTACGCAGCTATGACTTCAACCTACTCGACCCAGAGAAGCACTGGTTTGATGTACATATCTCCCACATATCGCGAGCAGCGGGTTTTAACAACTACCTCTTCTGCGACGCACCTGTAATCCACCGCCCACACAGCAGTCGCCCGTGGAAACAGCTCAAGTACACCAACCCTCTGAAGTACTACTGGCGCAAGTTTTTCAAAAAGTTTGATAAGATTTAATATACAAATAGTTACAGATATATGAAAAGTTTTCTTGGTCTCTTTCTACTCTCTCTAACTGCATTATTATTCACAAATTGCGCTCCCATATCCAAGGAGGGTTATATAGCAGAGTTTGAGGAGTTTATGGACGAAGCGGCTCAGATATACGAGACACACCTACCCAAAGAGTGGGCAGAGGTTGAGAAGCAGTTCAGCAAGTTTGCTAAAGAGTACTACGACAAGTTTGAATTAGAGCTCAGCCCAAGCGACAAGTTAAAAGTACTCGGTTTCCAAGCAAAATTTAACAAGTACAAACTACACCGCGAACTCAAGGGTCTGACTAAGGATGCAAAGAAGGGGATAAATAAGGCTATAGATCAGGTAAAAGATTACACCAATAAAGACCTACAAAAGGATATTGACGAGCTAAAGAGGGATGTAGACAAGGTTATAAAAGAGATAAGCGAGTAATACGGATAGCAATAAACAATGCTGGCTAAAAGTGATTAGCCAGCATTGTTTTGTATTATAGCGCCACTACTTTACAAAGTACTCTACAATAGCGTATACAGGCAGCAGAATTGTTACAGAGAGGAGTATATAGCCAAAGAATGAAGGCATCTTTACCCCCTCCTTTTCAGCTATAGCCTTTACCATAAAGTTTGGTCCGTTACCAATATATGTCAGCGAGCCAAAGTATACCGCACCCATAGATATAGCCCTTAAGATTGCCGGATCAACGCCCGCAACAAGCGCTCCAACAGACTTTAGGCCGCTTGCAACGGTATGAAATGCGACGGCTGTTGGCGCATTGTCAAGGAACGAAGAGAGTAATCCCGCACAGTAGAAGAACTCTCGCGGCGTTGTAAGGCCAAACATCTGTGCATTCTGATTGAGGTAAATCAGTGCCGGAGTCATTGTAACAAATATACCCACGAAGATTATCGCCACCTCGGCAATAGGTTCCCAGCTAAAGTGGTTATCCTCACGAATCTGCCTCTTTGTAAAGTGCAGAGAGAGGTAGATTATTGCCAGCAGTGCTATCTCTCTCAAAAACTTGAGGTATATAGGCGCATCGGCCTCTGCCATAGCGGGGATTGTTGAGGGATTTATAAATGCCACACACATAACAATACCACCAAGAAAGACAAAGTTCTTTGCACCTCTGATATTGATAGTAAAACCCGACTCATCGTCATAGTGGCTATGTGGACGAACACCGATAGCCTCGTGATAGTGATACCTCCAGCTATCGTAGACATAGTATCCCGCAAGCAGTAGCACACCTACAGCAACCCACTGTGGATACATATCCATAAACCAACTAAATGGCGCACCACGAAGGTAGAGCAAAAAGAGCGGTGGATCTCCAAGCGGAGTGAGAATACCTCCGCAGTTTGCAACAAGGGCAATAAAGACAAAGACAGTATGCACCTTATGCTCTCTATCTCGATTCATCTCAAGCAGAGGGCGTATTAACAACATAGCAGCACCGGTTGTACCAACAAAAGATGCTAAGGCATAGCCCAAAAAGAGCATTGTTGTATTTACCGCAGGTGTTGCCACAGAACTGCAGTGCAGACGAATACCTCCCGTAACGACAAAAAGTGCCGTAAGCAGCACAATAAAGGGTATATAATCGTAGACCACCTGATGGAACAACTCGCCACCAAGGCCACAGAAGACAAGGGCAAGAGTCGTCGGCACAGAAATTATAATCACATACCACAACTTGTTGATATTGTTCTCCCACCATCTCTCTGCTACAAGCGGAGCTACGGCAATAGATAGCAACATTATAACAAATGGTATTAACAACCAAAATGGGACTGTATGCATAACCTTTCAAACCTAAAAAACCGTGCAAAGGTAATACCAAAAAGGTCTCGTTGTTCCCAAAATACAAGAAAGATTTACAAAATCTCGCTCTAAAACAAAAAAATTTCCCGACAATAAATAGCGCTCAGACTACTCTACTGTCGGGAAAATTATCTTTAAACAGTTCTCGGATATCATAATAATAGTTTGAAACCCACACCTTTAGATGTTACAATAACATCGTCACCAAGTTTACGGCGCAGACGACGAATATGCACATCGAGCGTTCTATCTCCAACGACCACCTCGCAACCCCATATTGCACGGAAAATCTCCTCGCGAGTAAAGACCCTATCAGGCTCAGAATAGAGCAGCTGAAGAATATCAAACTCCTTGCGAGGCAAGACTATCTCCCCCTCAGGTGTAACAACTACGCGGCGAGCCAAGTCAAGGGTAAGTTGTCGCTTTACGGAGCTATCTGTCTGCGGAGTAAGACGCTTCATAATAGCCGCCACGCGACTGCAGAGTATACGCATACTAACCGGCTTTGTAATATAGTCATCAGCGCCAGCCTCGTAACTCTCTAACTGACACTGCTCCTGATGAACAGCCGAGAGAAAGACCACCATAGTATCCTTGAGTTCCTCACTCTTTCGCACCGCCTCACAGGTCTGCCGCCCATCCATTACAGGCATCATCATATCGAGTATAATCAGATGCGGGCGCACCTCTAATGCCACCTTAAGGGCCTGGGCACCATCTGCAGCCGTATAGACATCATAACCCTCACGGCGAAGGTTATAACTTATAAACTCGCGGATATCCGCCTCGTCGTCAACTATAAGTATTCGTTGTGCCATCTAAAAATGTCTCTACTAAAACTCTACCACTGGAGCTGTCTCGGCACCCTGCTGCGAGACAAAAAACTCACGCTTTGAGAAGCCAAACAGTGATGAGAGCAGATTATTTGGGAAGGTCACTACCCTCTTATTAAAGGCCTTAACAACCTCATTATATCGCTGACGCTCAACAGCAATACGATTCTCTGTACCCTCAAGTTGTGACTGAAGCTCAAGGAAGTTCTGATTTGCCTTAAGTTCTGGATAGTTCTCCGCAACAGCAATCAGACGACCCAAAGCAGATGTAACCTCACCCTGCGCTGCAGTAAAGGCTGCAAACTGCTCAGCACTCATATTTGAACCATCTACAGTAATAGAGGTGGCCTTTGCGCGTGCCGACACAACACCCTCAAGGGTCTCTGACTCGTGAGCAGCATAACCCTTAACAGTGTTTACGAGGTTTGGAATAAGGTCGCTGCGGCGCTGATACTGCGTCTCAACATTTGCCCAAGCACTCTCAACATCCTGCGAAGCAGATGCCAGATTGTTGTAGATTGTCACTCCATAAATTGCCACTACAATTGCGACTACCAAAATAATAATTGTTGACTTTTTCATATTCTCTTTTGTTTTAATTAAAATCTACTACCAGCACCGCCGCCACCAAAGCTACCGCCGCCAAAACCACCGCCGAAGCCTCCGCCCGAGCTACGACCTCCGCCTCCGACATAGACTCCTCCAGTACTCTTGTACACCCTCTCTTGCTGCTGCTTTGTGTGTCCACAATTGCTGCAACTGTATGTATGCAGCATCACATCATACTGACGCGTTGAGCTAATCTTTGAGGATGTAGTTCTCACGAGCTTATGCTTGCCACACTTAGGGCACTTACTACCCATCCAAGCTGCAACAAGGATAACAACGATAAGCACAAGCATAATTAGACCAAAGGCTACCAAGAAGATAATAAACTCCTCATCTTCAGCCTCTTGCTCAAAGATAAGATCCTCGCTACCCGCAACAGTGCGAGCCACAGCAGCAACACCCTCAACCATACCGGTGCTATAATCGCCAGCCGACAGATGGCTTACCATATAACGCTGCTGTATACGCTTACACAGAGCATCTGTCAGCACCCCCTCAAGGCCATAACCTGTGACAAAGCGAATCTCTCGTCGATTTGTCACAAGGAGTATTCCCAGACCATTGTCGCTCTGCTTTCCACCTACACCCCAAGCAGAGAATAGCTCAAAGGCAAAAGTGAACACATCCTCACCCACAATATCCTCAACTGCCACAACGGCAATCTGAGCGCGGTTTTGAGTATGGAGCGAATCGCAAGCACGATTTATCGCATCTACAGCCGCCTGAGAGAGTATTCCATCAGGGTTAGATGTATAACAAGAGGCATTTGACAACTGCACATTAGGCACCTGATCTACCCTATAACTACGGGCAGAAGAGAGCGAAATTGAACATAGCAGCGCAACAAAAATTACAAATTTTCTCAACATAAATGGTCAATTACTCTACAAAGATATAGAAAAAATAGCAAATTGTTGAAAAATGTATGATATTTTTGAAATATGCATTTTGAATTTTAAATTACTTTGACTATCTTTGTGCGATACTATTTTTAATAAAATAGAATCGACAGAGAACAACTTATTTGACTACTGAATTTTATTGAAAATACCTAAAATTACTACTTATGTCTACTATCAAATCTACAGAGGCTCCAGAGTTGGAGCAGGTCAGCATTGCTGAGGATGC
>JAFOYS010000256.1 GCA_017391435.1 Alistipes sp.
ACGAAGTGCCTTCATTACTCACCCTCCTTAATCATTAAGTTAATACCGTTACGGATAATCTGCTGCATCTCAGTCTTTGAAGGGTCTACAAACTCACAAAGAGCGAAATCCTCCTCAACAACCTCATAGATACCCAGAGCCTCCATCTTATCCAAATCGCCAGCAAGGATTGCCTTGAGCAGGTGCATTGGATATACATCCATTGGCAGATACTTCTCGTAAAGACCTGTAACAACAAAAGCACGCTCCTCACCATTAAGATTGGTATCAAGATTGTACTTACGGTTAGGGAACAACCAAGAGAAGTATGCACGAGATACTGAGAACTTGTTAAAGCGTGGCATTGCCCAACCAAGAAGCTCATAGTTATCTCCCTCAGGAATTACAGTAATCTGGTTTGCGTAGTAACCAAGATAACCATCCTTACCTACATTGCGACCTGTAAGAACATTACCAGAGATGTAACGAGCGTGAGCATCAGCAGCTACATTACCCTTAAGGATAGAGTCAAGCTTTGCACCAGCTACAACCTTTACATATGCAGGAGCGCTAACCTCTGCACCGGTAACAGCAATAGTACGGGTCATATCAACCTTACCTGTAAGGAAGAGGCGACCGATAATAGCTACATCTGCATAACCTACGGTCCACACCTTCTCACCCTTGTTTACTGGGTCAATGTGGTGAATCTGAACACCTACATTACCAGCAGGGTGCTTGCCCTGGAATGCGTGAAGCTCAACACCAGTAAATGCTGGAGCCTCTGCCTGAGCGTTGTAGCTCAAGTGCACCTTACCCTCGGTAAGGCGAGCCAGAACCTCAAAACCCTTCTGCAGAGCCTGCTTGTCAGCTGCCAGAGTATAGCCATAATCTGGAGCGAGAGGCGCAGAATCAAACGCAGATACAAAAATCGACTTAGGCATATCTGCTGGATTAGCAATAATGCCATACGGACGCTGAATGAGCAGTGTCCAAAGACCCGACTTAAGCAAAAGTTCAACAATCTGGTCGCGAGTAGCCTTCTGAACATCAAGAGTCTCAAACTCCTCGTATGCGATAGTCTGGTCAGCAGTAATCTCTACAGCAAGAATACGGCGCTTCTCACCACGAACCACAGCGGCAACAGTACCGCTTACAGGTGAAGTGAAAACAACCGACGCGTTATTCTTATTGAAGAACAACGGCGTACCCGCCTTAACTGCATCGCCAACCTTAACTAGCATCTTAGGAACGATACCCTCAAAGTCCAGCGGCGAAACTGCGTAAGTAGAAGCCATACCTACAGTGGTAGTCTTCTTCTCTGCAGCACCCTGCAACTTGATATCCAAACCTTTGCACAGCTTAATAGTTTTTGACATTGTTAAAACTGTTTTAAATGTTTGTGTTATTATTGTGATTAAATAGACATTTTCGCCCGCGAAGATACTACTTTTTTTTCAGTTTTCAGCAGTTTCTCTCACTTTTTTTGCTATTTTTGCCCTATGATAATCAATATTCACACACATAGTCCTAAACAGGGAGAGTTAACACTCTCAACAATAGGCATTCACCCCTACAACGCAGCGGATGCTACGACAGACTCTGTGCTTGCTACGGAGAGGGGCGCAATGGGCGTAGATGCTATTGGAGAGATTGGCTTAGACTTTAGCTGCGATGTTGATAGAAAGAGGCAAGAGGTTATCTTTGAGGCCCAATTAGATATTGCCCAGCAGCACAACAAGGGTGTGGTATTGCACTGCGTACGAGCCTTTGAGCCAATGATGAAAATTTTAGAGAATTACACCCTAAAGTTTGTCATCTTCCACGGTTTTATTGGCTCTGTAGAGCAGGCACAAAGGGCGGTTAAAAGGGGGTATTACCTCTCCTTTGGTCACCGCACATTCCACTCTCCAAAGAGCATTGAGGCGCTAAAGGCCACACCCGTAGACCGACTCTTTTTTGAGACAGATGAGTGTACAATTGATATTGAGGAGATTTACAACAGAGCGGCTAAGATTTTAGCCGTTCCGAGAAATATTTTAGAGTATATAACACAGGAAAATTTCAAACATATATGTGGTTAGAGCGTAGCGAGTTACTACTTGGAAAACAGGGCATTGAACGACTCAAGGAGGCAAACATTCTTGTTGTAGGCGTAGGTGGCGTAGGTGCATATGCTGCCGAGATGTTAGTCCGCGCAGGTATTGGTCGTATGACCATAGCCGACAGCGACTGCGTAAGCACAAGCAACATCAACCGTCAGCTGATTGCCCTC